>NZ_JCACHA010000717.1:0-11056 GCF_059503625.1 Skermanella sp. | reverse complement strand
TGTGGTCGCTGGTGGCGAAGCCCGGCATCGTATAGGCCAGGATGTTGGAGCGCGGCAGGCCAAGCCTGTCCATCGCGCGGGCGGTCACGATCAGCGCGTGGGTCGAATCCAGACCGCCGGACACGCCGATGACGGCCCTCTCGGTATGCGTGGCGCTCAGGCGCTGGACCAGTCCCGCCACCTGGATGTTGTAGGCCTCGAAACAGTCCTGCTCCAGCCGCGCCGGGTCGGCGGGGACGAAGGGGAAGCGCTCGACCTTGCGTTCCAGCCCGATATCCGTCATCGGCGGGTCGAGCTTGAACGGGACGTGCCGGTAGGCATCGGACGCTATGCCCCGCCAGCGGCGGTTGTCGTCGAAGCTGCCCATCCGCATCCGTTCCTGGCGCAGCAGGTCCAGGTCGATGTCGGCTACCGCGATCTGGTCGCCTTCCGGGAAGCGGCCGGTCTCGGTCAGGAGTTCGCCGTTCTCGGTGATGGAGGTCTGGCCGTCCCAGGCCAGATCGGTGGTGGACTCGCCCGCCCCGGAGGCGGAGTACAGATACGCCGCGATGCAGCGGCCCGATTGGCTCTTGCACAGCAGCCGGCGGGTGTCGGCCTTGGCGATGGTGATGTTGCTGGCCGACAGGTTGGCGAGCACGGTGGCGCCGGCCAGCGCCGCCTGGGAGCTGGGCGGGATCGGCACCCAGAAGTCCTCGCAGACCTCGGCATGGACGACGAAGCCCGGCACATCTTCCGCCGGGAACATCAGGTCGGGGCCGAACGGGACGGTCTGGCCGCAGATCCGGATCTCGCCGCCCTCGGTCCCGGCGCCCGACGCGAAATGGCGCTTCTCGTAGAACTCCCGGTAGTTCGGCAGGTGGATCTTGGGCACGGCGCCCAGGATGCGGCCCCGGTGGATCGCTACCGCGCAGTTATAGATCCTGCCGCTGACATGGCGGAGCGGCGCTCCGACCAGAAGCAGCGGCATCAGCTTCGCCGAGCCGTCGGCGATCACGCTCAGGGCTTGCTCCACCGCATCCAGCAGCGGGTCCTGGAGCAGAAGGTCGTCGATCGCATAACCGGAAACCGCCAGTTCGGGAAGGATCGCCAGGGCTGCGGACCGTTCGTCGCAGGTCTTGGCGACGCGCAGGACGGCTTCGGCATTGGCGGCGGGGTCGGCGATGGAGCACCGCATGGTGCAGGAGGCGACCCGCGCAAAACCGTGACGATAAAGGGAGCGGAACGTCATGGGATCTTCCGGAACTAACGGTATGGGACAGCTTGAAGGCGACAACAGCTTAGCGGCAATTTCGTCGTCATGCGAAGGCGATTGATCGAACGCGCCGGCCTGATCCTGGGTGGCTAAATGAAAATTGTGCAAAACGAGGCCTTCCTGTGCGATTATGCCGTTTGATCGCGGCTGTGGCGGTGGGATGTCGATGGATGCACCTGACGGGTCTTCCGAGCGGAAGACCTTCACATTTCTGGCGGGCATAGCGGCGCTGGGCCTCACTCTGGCGGTCGGAGTCAACTTCGCCGTCGCCAGTCTGGCGCCGCCGCGCGTGCCATTGTCCAAGACTTCGATCTTCGATCCCGACCTGCGCGGCGCCGTGACGAACTACCCGGAAGCCGTCAGGGAGATGCGTACCGTCTTCACCACCACGACGCCGCAGGGGACGCGGACGGTCACCAACTGCGCCGATTATCTCAAGCTTCTGGACCAGGGGGTCCGCTCGCTGGTCGTCGATCCGACCGACGCGCACAGCGCCTATGGCAATTGCCCGCTGCTGTTCGTTCTCCGGCAGGCGCGGGAACCGGCGACGTATCTGGCCCCGCTGTCCCAACTGGCGCGCACCGTGGCGGAGCGGCTGGATGCCACGACGCTGGACGACAGCCTGCGCCCTTTTCCGGCGTCAGATAGGCCGGGAGCGAGGCCCGCGCGCAACCGCTTCGTCGTCGATGAGGAGCGGATGCGGATCTCCGTACCGGACGGCAAGTGGTCGATGACGATCCTGGCGTCGGGCAGCTTTTCCGGCGACGGTCTGGAAGACGTGGCCGTGCGGATCGAACAGGGCAAGGCGCGGCACTACACGATCCTGACGCCGATGCCCAACGGCAGTCTGGGGGCGGTATCGCCGGAGAGCCTGGCGCTGACCAGCAACATCCCCGTGCGTCTACGCTGAGTCATTCGCCTTTCCCAAGGCGCCGGGATGGACTATATCGGCGCTCCTCATGAGAACCGCTGATTTCGATTTCGAGCTGCCGCCCGAGCTGATCGCCGACGAACCGGCACGGCCGCGCGACGCCGCGCGCCTGCTGGACATGCAGGGCGATGTCCTGGCGGACCGCCATGTCCGCGACCTGCCCGACCTGCTGATGCCCGGCGACCTGCTGGTCTACAACGACACCCGCGTCATCCCCGCCCGCCTGACCGGCAAGCGGGGGGAAGTCAAGGTGGAAGCCACCCTCCACAAGCGCGAGGGCGCCGATACCTGGCACGTCTTCGCCAAGCCGGGCAAGCGGCTGCGGGTCGGCGACACCATCGTCTTCGCATCGGACCTGTCGGCCGAAGTGATGGAGAAGCGGGAGACCGGCGACATAGCGCTCCGCTTCTCGGTCGCGGGCGCCGACCTGATGGCGGCGCTGCACCGCCATGGCGTCATGCCGCTGCCGCCCTACATCCGCCGTCGCGACGGCGCTTCGGCCAAGGACGCCGACGACTACCAGACCGTCTTCGCCGCCCGCGAGGGCGCCGTCGCCGCCCCCACCGCCGGCCTCCACTTCACGCCGGAACTGCTGACCCGGCTGGAAGCACGGGGCGTCCGGCGCGTGCCGGTGACGCTGCATGTCGGGGCCGGCACCTTCCTGCCGGTCAAGGTGGACGATATCCGTGACCACCGCATGCATGCGGAATGGGGCGAGATTTCCGAAGATACCGCGCGGGCGATCCGGGAAACGCAGGCAGCCGGCGGCAGGATCGTCTCGATCGGCACCACGTCGCTGCGCCTGCTGGAAACGGCGGCGGCGGACAATGGTACTATCGGGCCGTTCAGCGGCGACACCGACATCTTCATCACGCCCGGTTTCCGCTTCCGGGCCGTGGACCTGCTGCTGACCAACTTCCACCTGCCGTGCTCCACCCTGTTCATGCTGGTCTCGGCCTTCGCCGGGATGGAGCGCATGCGGGCCGCCTATGCCCACGCCATATCGTCAGGCTACAGGTTCTATTCCTATGGCGACACTTCATTGATCGGGAGAGCGCCATGACGGCGACGGATTCTGGGTTCCGGGGCTTGGGTTTCGACGTGCATGCGACCGACGGCATGGCGCGGCGCGGCACGCTGACGACCGCCCACGGTACGGTGGAAACGCCGGCCTTCATGCCGGTCGGAACAGCCGGGACCGTCAAGGGCATGATGCCGGGGTCGGTCAAGACCACGGGCGCCCAGATCATCCTCGGCAACACCTATCACCTGATGCTGCGCCCGACCGCCGAGCGGGTCGCTCAGCTCGGCGGCCTGCACCGCTTCATGAACTGGCACGGCCCGATCCTGACCGACAGCGGCGGGTTCCAGGTCATGTCGCTGTCCGACCTGCGGAAGATGAGCGAGGACGGCGTCACCTTCAAATCGCACCTGGACGGCAAGCGCCACCACCTGACGCCCGAGCGGTCGATGCAGATCCAGCACCTGCTGGACAGCAACGTGACCATGTGCCTGGACGAATGCACCGCCTTCCCCGCCACCCACGAGGTCGCGGAGAAGAGCATGAAGCTGAGCATGCGCTGGGCGCAGCGCTCGCGCGACGCCTTCGTCGAGCGGCCCGGCTACGGGCTGTTCGGCATCGTCCAGGGCAGCGTCTATGCCGATCTGCGGGCGGAGTCGGTCAGGGCGCTGACCGATATCGGCTTCGACGGCTATGCCGTCGGCGGGCTGGCGGTCGGCGAAGGCCAGCAGATGATGTTCGACACGCTGGACGTCACGACTCCCCTGCTGCCCAAGGACCGGCCGCGCTACCTGATGGGTGTCGGCAAGCCCAGCGACATCATCGGCGCGGTCCGGCGCGGCATCGACATGTTCGACTGCGTGATGCCGACACGCTCGGGCCGCACTGGCCAAGCCTTCGTCCGGCGCGGCGTCCTGAACATCCGAAACGCCCGCCATGCCCATGACGACCGGCCGCTGGACGAAAAATGCGGCTGCCCCGCTTGCCGCAGCTATAGCAGGGGCTATCTGCATCACCTGTTCAAGGCGGGCGAGATGCTCGGCCCGATGCTGCTGACGTGGCACAACCTGAGCTATTATCAGGATCTGATGGCGGACCTGCGCCGCGCCATCGCCCAGGGCTGCTTCGAGGAACGCGCGGCCGAGCTGGAAGCGCAACTGCTGCTCGGCGACATCCCCGCTACTCCCGATCCGCTCGCCGCGACTGAATCCGATGACAAGGCCGATGGAGCGGCCGATGAGGAGATCCACAGTGTCCCAGTCGATCTATGACGGATTGACCCAGCTGGGCGGCAACACCGCCCAGCCCGCCTCGCCCGAAGAAGCAGTGCTGGAGCGGGTGCCGAACCCGCATCCGGGCACCGCCTATCTGGTACGCTTCGCCGCACCCGAGTTCACGTCGCTCTGTCCGATCACCGGCCAGCCGGACTTCGCCCATCTGGTGATCGACTACGTCCCCGGCGACTGGCTGGTCGAGAGCAAGTCGCTGAAGCTGTACCTGACCTCGTTCCGCAACCACGGCGCCTTTCACGAGGCCTGCACCGTCGGCATCGCCAAGCGCCTCGTGGACGAGCTGAAGCCGGTCTGGCTGCGCATCGGCGGCTACTGGTATCCGCGCGGCGGCATCCCGATCGACGTGTTCTACCAGACCGGCCCGGTACCGGACGGCGTCTGGGTGCCCGACCAGGGGGTGGCCCCTTATCGTGGACGCGGCTGACAAGCGGGAGCGGATACGCGACCGGGCGCTTGCGCTCGGCTTCGACGCCGTGGGCTTCGCGCCGGCCTCCCTCGGCGACGAGGCGAGGGAGCGGCTGGGCGACTTCCTGGCCCAGGGCCTCCACGGCGACATGGGCTGGATGCTCGAGAAAGCCGACCGCCGGGGCGATCCCCAGGTGCTTTGGCCGGAGGCGCGGACGGTCATCGCGCTCGGCATGTCCTACGCGCCGCACGAGGACCCGAGAGGCCTTCTGGAGCATCCGGACCGGGGCATCGTCTCAGTCTATGCGCGCGGCCGCGACTACCACGACGTGGTCAAGAGCCGGCTGAAGCAGCTGGCTCAATGGGTCCACCGCAGTTTCGCTACGGACGTCAAGGTCTTCGTCGATACCGCCCCGGTGATGGAAAAGCCGCTGGCCGAGCAGGCCGGACTGGGCTGGCAGGGCAAGCACACCAACCTCGTGTCGCGCGAGCATGGCTCGTGGCTGTTCCTGGGCGAGGTCTATACCGCCCTGGAACTGCCGCCCGATCCTCCAGGCGCCGACCTGTGCGGCTCGTGCCGCCGCTGCCAGGACGCCTGCCCGACGGCTGCCTTCCCCGAGCCCTACCGGCTGGACGCTCGCCGCTGCATCTCGTACCTGACGATCGAGCACAAGGGGCCCATCCCCGAAGACCTTCGCCCGCTGATGGGCAACCGCATCTACGGCTGCGACGACTGTCTAGCCGCCTGCCCCTGGAACAAGTTCGCCAAGCGGACCCGCGAAGCGGCATTCCTGCCCCGCGCCGAGCTGACCGCGCCCCGGCTGGCCGATCTGGCGCAATTGGACGACGCCGGCTTCCGGCAGGTGTTCTCCGGCTCCCCGATCAAGCGGATCGGCCGCGACCGCTTCGTCCGCAACGTGCTGACGGCATTGGGAAACAGCGGCGATCCCAAGCAGATCGTCGTGGTCGAGCGGCTGACGGCGGACGGCTCCGAACTGGTGCGCGACGCGGCGGCATGGGCACTGCGGCGGCTGCGGGCGGTCTGACCGCCGTTTCAGCGCTTCAGAAGTCCCTTGAAAACTTCAGCGCTTCAGAAGTCCCTTGAAAACGCGGGCGATCTGTTCCGCCTTTGTGTCTTCGTCAAGCATACGGCGAAGCGCCGCCCGGATTGTGGCGACCCGCTCCGATTGCTCGGAGACCCGGCTCGCGGCCGCATCGATCCGGGCACTCGGCCCTGATGGCTCTGCCGACATGCCGATCAGCAAGTCGAGCTTGGCCATCACGTCTTCCTTCATCACTGCTCTCCAGCTTGGCGCATACGCCATGGTAATCTTACGCCCTACAGGAACAAGCCCTTTCGGGGTAGCCCGCAGACTAGCACCAACCAGGGAGGCTCGAATGAGCGAAACCAACAAGAGCATTCTGTCGCATGTTTCCATCGGCACGAACGACTTCGCCCGCGCCGCCGCCTTCTACGACAAGGTGATGCCCGCCCTCGGCTGCCGCCGCATGGCGGAACACCCCGGCGCGGTCGCCTATGGCAAGGAATACCCGGAGTTCTGGGTCCAGGTCCCGATCGACGGGCACCCCGCCACCATTGGGAACGGCATCCACATCAGCTTTCTCGCCGACTCGGCTGAGGTCGTCGACGCCTTCCACGCCGCGGCGCTGGAAGCCGGCGCCATCGACGAGGGAAAACCAGGGCCGAGGCCGCATTACGGCCCGGCCTATTACGGCTGCTTCGTACGCGACCCCGACGGCCACAAGATCGAGGCAATGTTCTGGGACGCCGAAGCCGGTCTTGCGGCCGAAACCCATCCTGAATTTTAAGTTTACGACCTCATCAGTGAGCCATCTCGAAATCGCAATGCTGACCGTTGAGTCTGGTATACAAAATACGGCATACAGTATTTGACATCAGCGCGCACCCGCAGCATATTTGGTGCAACGCAAGACACTGACATCTCAACTGGAGCCGATACCATGCTGACAGGAACCACTTTCGAAGCCGTCGCCATCCTCGCCCTGATCGCGGCCGCCCACACCGTCATCAGCACGGTCATCGCAAAGCGGCTGTCTGCCGGCGAGAAGGCATCCGGCCAAAACCCAGGAGCCATGGGCGTTTCAGCCACTGTTACTCCGGTTTTCGGCAGCACGCCTGCCAACGATCAGTTCTCCAAGGCCGCCTGATATCGGTCGCGCCGGAAGGCATGGTACGAATTAACTAGACCCTCGGTGCAATTCGGACTTGCCTTGTACTGGATCGTACATTATATGTTGCAGTGCAGCAGCGATGCTGCATACGCCTCTTTGGGCGTTTCCTCCCTAGACTTCGGGCCGCCCTTTTGGGCGGCCTCTTTTTTTGTCCGGAGAGGATTGGTTCAGCCTTGAGCGGCCCTATCGATCAGGCCACGTTGCGGCTGACGCGGTCCGCCGGCAGGCGGATGGTCGCCGTGGTGCCGGAGCCCGGCGAGCTTTCCAGGTCCAAGGTGCCGCCATGCAGGTGTACCAGCGCCTGGGCCAGCGGCAGCCCCAGTCCCGTCCCCTGGGTCTTGCTGCTCAGCGAGCTTTCGATCTGGCCGAACGGAGCCAGCGCCTTGTCCATGTCCTCGGGCGCTATGCCGATGCCGGTGTCGACCACTGTCATCGTCATCCAGCCATCGGTTTCGATTCTGGCCGAGAGCAGGACCTTGCCGCCTTCCGGCGTGAACTTGACGGCGTTGGTGAGCAGGTTGGTGATGATCTGCTTCATCGACAGTTCCTCCGCCCGGACAGCCGGCAGATCGGGCGGCAGGTCGACCTCGATGGTCACATTGCCAAGCTGGGCACGGGGATGGACGAGGCGGACGCTGCTCATCATCACCCGGCCGATATCGATGACGGTGTCCTGCAACTCCTTCTTGCCGGCTTCGATCTTCGACATGTCCAGGATATCGTTGATCAATTCGAGCAGCAGGCGGCCGCTGTCATGGA
This sequence comes from Skermanella sp., assembly GCF_059503625.1. Classification (NCBI taxonomy): domain Bacteria; kingdom Pseudomonadati; phylum Pseudomonadota; class Alphaproteobacteria; order Rhodospirillales; family Azospirillaceae; genus Skermanella; species Skermanella sp. The sequence goes on along the minus strand of NZ_JCACHA010000717.1, from coordinate 3,182 downwards.
TGTCGTGCGCGTATTCGACGTATTCGGGGCGCCCGGCGGGACCGAACATCTCCTCCATGATGATTTCGGAAAATCCGATGACGGCGTTCAGCGGCGTCCGCAATTCGTGGCTCATATTGGCCAGGAACTCGGTCTTGGCCCGGTTGGCAAGGTCGGCCTGCTCCTTGGCCCGCCGCATGGTTTCTTCGGCGGCCTTGCGCTCGGTGACGTCCTCGACCTTGCCTTCGTAATAAAGCAGGCGGCCGGCGCCGTCGCGCACGGCGCGGGCGGTTTCGTCGATCCAGATCCGCCGTCCATCCTTGCGGACGATTTCAGACTCGAAGCTGTAGATGATGTCCTGCTGTTCCAGCAGCCGGACAAATTCCGCGCGGCTGGACGGATCCACGTAAAGGTGCCGGCTGACGTCCTGAAGCGCCTCCAGAACCTCTTCCGGGGTGTCGTAGCCGTAGATGCGGGCAAGGGCCGGGTTGGCGCTCAGCATCCTGCCGTCGGGCGAGGTTTGGAAAATGCCTTCCACCGCGTTCTCGTAGATGTCGCGGTACTTGCGCTCGCTGTCGCCCAGTGCCGCCGCAGTCCGGTAATGCTCGTCGATCCGGCGCTGGAGTTCGTGATTGGCGCGCTTCAGGCTGGACGCCAGCGCACGGACATCGCGCGCCCGGCGCTGGGTCGTGTTGAGATAGGCCGCCAGCACGGCGGTCAGGATGAGGCTGCCGAACAGGGTCCCCGCCGGCGCGAAGGCGAGCAGCGGCGGCAGCTTGAGTACCGCACCCTGGAACTGGGCGATCCAGACCCGGTCGCCCAGTTCCAGCTTGGAATGGAAGACGACCGGGCCGGCCAGCAAGGCCGGTTGCGTCGCCGGATCGGCGCCAACGCCGTAAAGGGTGATGTCGGGGGCCTGCGGGTCGTAGATTTTCAAGCTGAAGGCAGCCGCTTCGGGAACATCCCCGGATCGCCTGCGGAACAGCGTGTCGAAAGCCGCCAGACCTACCGCTGCGCCCGTGACCGCTCCGTCCCGGCTCTGCCGCGTCGGAACCGCGACGGCAAGGACACGGCCATCCGCCAGACCCAGCGGCGAGCCATCGATCACCGCCGTCGCCAGCGGGCGGCCGGTCTGCGCGGCTGCGACCAGGGCCCGCAAGCCGGGCGAACTTTCGAGCGCCGCCAGTTGTCCTGGCATCTCCCGCGATCCGGCCGTGTAGGAAACCGCTGCCCCGCCAGCCGGGAGAGGAGCCCAGAACAGCAGGTCGACTTCCTTCCCTTCGGGCAGGATATGGTCGATGAAGTCCGAAAATCTCTCCGGCGTGACGGCATCGGAAGCGCCGAACAGCCCGCTCACCGCCCGTACGGTGTCCTCGACGGTGTGGATGCGGCGCTGGATGGTTTCGGTCGTTCGTCCAGCCTGGACTCCCAGGTTGTCGGCAAGATGGGTAATGGTCTGCTCGCGAACCGCGAAGAAAATCGTTACCGAAACGATCAGGCCGACGATAATGACGGCAAGCGTGGTATGGCGGGCCCAACCGGTACGGCCACGCTGCCGGCGCTGCTGGCTATGTGCCGGCACCGTAGATTTCCGATCCGGATAATTGAGCCCTGGAAAGCCGCTTCGGTCCGGTTGTTCGCTCGTACTTATGTTCGACATGCCATCGCTGTTCACTGATCCGGCACCAACTGGCGTAACCATGCATTTAACGAGCGCATTTAACTAGCATTATAAGAAAATTAATCTAACCGGCAACGCCGTGGATGGCATCAGGTTTCTTTGGGCCTGGATGATTGGCCGCAGTGTTCTATTGTCATGCCGGCTACCGGCCACATCGAACGCCGTCCCAAACCGCCGTCCAAGCAAAGGCTTCCGGTATGAACGATCCAGCGGTCATCGAGTTTCCAAGCCAGCGCGCGGTCCCGCGCACGGCCGTCATCGGCGCCGGCCTGTCCGGACTGATCTGCGCCGAACGGCTGATCCGGCAGGGATGGCCCGTCACCGTCTTCGACAAGGGACGCGGGCCGGGCGGACGGCTTTCGACACGGCGCGCCGACGACCTCCGGTTCGACCACGGCGCGCAGTATTTCACCGCGCGCGACCAGCGATTCCGGGATCGTGTCGACGCCTGGGTCCATGACGGCATCGTGGCGCTGTGGAACGGCCGCATCGTCCGCATCGGAAGGGCCGGACCGGAGGGGGAATTGTCGCTGGAGGAGTCGCCGGGCGAGCGGTTCGTCGGCACGCCCGGCATGAACGCGCCGGCCCGCGCCCTGGCGACCGTGGTCGAGCCGCATGCCGGCGTCCGGGTCGCGAGCGTGACGCCCGACGGTCGGCGCTGGCGCCTGGAAGACGAGCGCGGCGGCGATCTCGGCAGTTACGACATGGTGGCGGTCGCGGTGCCCAGTCCTCAGGCGGCGCCCTTGCTGGCGGAGGCGCCCGATCTGGCGTCCCGCGCGGCCGATGCCGTCATGGCGGGATGCTGGACGGTGATGGCGCGGTTCGAACGGCGGCTGGACCTCGGCTACGATGGCGCCTTCGTCACCGGATCGCCGCTGTCCTGGATCGCGCGCGACAGTTCCAAACCCGGCCGGCCCGATGGCGAGGCCTGGGTGCTTCACGCATCGCCGGAATGGTCGCAGAAGCATATCGAGGACGAACAGGATACCGTGATCGAAGCCCTGACCGCGGCGCTCCGCGATCTCGTGGGCACGGCAGCCGCCGTCCCGACCGAGCATCTGGCGGCGCACCGCTGGCGCTTTTCCCTGCCGGTCCATGCCCTGGACGAGGAATGCCTGTTCGATCCGGAACGCGGATTGGGCGCCTGCGGCGACTGGTGCAACGGCGCCCGCGTGGAAGGGGCCTATCTCAGCGGCCTGGTGCTGGCCGAACGGATGATCTCGGCCGCGCAGAGGTCACCGGCTTGACGTTGCACCTGGAGAACGACGCCGTGCCGTCCCCCTGCACACGCGTCTGCGTGATCGATCCGGTATCGAGACTTTGCCGGGGATGCCTGCGGACCATCGATGAGATCACCGATTGGGGCGGCAAATCCCCGGCTGAAAAGCGCGCCGTGCTGGCACGGGTGTTTAAGCGGCGGTAATTTTAATAATTCTCGCGCCTTTGGTCGGTTAAAGCTAAGCGGCACCCTAAATCGACGCGCCTGCTTTTCGGGTGCCGCTTCGATTTACCCGACCTACCG
>NZ_JCACHA010000716.1:0-11095 GCF_059503625.1 Skermanella sp. | reverse complement strand
TCCCTGGATGTCGCGGGCCGTCACGTCGTTGATGATCGTATAGCCCCAGACATGCCCGTAGGCCTGCTCCTTCGATATGCCCCGGCCACCCGTGCCGATCACGACGGCCAGTTCGGCCTCGTAATCGATGCTGTCGCTGATGCCTTCCGGGTAGCGGATATCGGCGCCGTCGGCGACGACCGATTCCGGAACCTTGGTGAAGATGATCGGCACTTCCGGAATCGCATCCGACCGATCCTTGGAACTGCTGTCGAACCCGCTGCGGCTGAACTCGTGCGCATGGTCGAAGTAGTTCTTGCCGACGCACATGACGTTGCGGGCCGGGCGCGGGATCGGCGCCTCCAGTTCCACGGCGGACAGGTCGATCGCGTCGCCCTCGTTGCCGATGCCGGCGAGGCGGGCTTTCAGGTCGTCGTAGCGCCGGATCAGGTCGACGATGTCGGCGACAGGCTCGCCGAGGGCCGTGTCGAGCGGTCGCACCTTGCCAGCTTCAGCATCGACAAGGCCGGTCATCCTGCGGCCACCCATCCGGAAAGTCGCGAACTTCATCCGTCACTCCTGAACCATTATTGAACCATTAGCAAATCCATTATTGCCAAATGGCGCCGGTCGCGCAATCATGGATCATGCAGGATCGGGAGAAAGTAGAAGGGGAACGACATCATCGGTCTTGAAATCCCTTATGAGGGCTGCTTGCAAGGCTGTTGCCGACCGGATGTCCGGCGGCTAGAAATGGGTTCTGTTTGGCTCACATCTGCGGACCTCGATACCTCCCATGGATACACGCAATATTCGCACACGCGCCGCGACGGGAGCCAATGCCCTGGTCCAGCTCATCGAAAGCAACATAGCGGACGGTTCCTGGACCGCCGGCTTCAGGCTGCCGCCGGAGCGCGACCTGGAAAAGCAGTTCGGGGTTTCCCGCAATACTTTGCGCAAGAGCCTCAAGCTGCTCCAGGACAAGGGCAGGATCGTCCGGCATGTCGGCCGGGGGTCCTTCGTGGCGCCGCCCCGGCAGGATCTATCCCAAAGCCGGCAACCGGACGCCTTCGTTCCGGTTTCCGCCGACAGCCTGGTGCTGCGCATACATGGCGCCAGCCCGGCCGAGATCATGGAAGTCCGCCTCGTGGTCGAACCGGCGGCAATCGAACTGGCGGCACTTCGCGCCAATGCAGGGGACGTGCGCCGGATCAGGGATTGCCTCACCCAATCCGAACAGGCCGGCGAGATCGGGGATTTCGAGCATTGGGACGGCCAGCTGCATGTCGCGATCGTCGCCGCGTCCAAGAACAGCCTGCTGATGGACCTTTACGCGACCATGAACGAGACGCGGAACCAGCCGGAATGGCTCCGGCTCAAGCACCGCTCCCTGACACCCGAACGGCGCCGGACCTATCAGGAGCAGCACAGGCGCATCGTGGACGCGCTGGCGGACCGGGACGCCGTCACCGCCCGGAACGAGTTGCGCGACCATCTGCTTCTCGTCCGCTCCAACCTGCTCGGTCCGGTGAATTCGTGATGGGTGATTGGCTCATTTTTGGTCCACTCAAGGGCGCAAAACCCATGTGGGTCCAGTCGTGAGCATCGGCGCCATCCTGCTGATATCCGTCATCGTGCTCGCGACGTCGTTCCTGTCCGGCATCTTCGGCATGGCGGGCGGCATGATCTACATGGGCGCCCTGCTGCTCCTGCTGCCGGTCCCCGCCGCCATGGTCCTGCACGGGGTCACCCAGACGGCGTCCAACGGCTGGCGGGCCTACCTGTGGCGCGGCTACGTCGCGTGGCCGATCCTGCTGCGCTACCTGATCGGATCGGCGATCGCCTTCGCCGCCTTCTCGCTGGTGCGCTTCGTGCCCGATCCGCCGCTTGTGCTGGTCGTGCTTGGTTTGACGCCGTTCCTCGCCTGGATGGTGCCGGACTGGGCGGCGCCTCGGGCGGACAGGATCGGCGGGGCCGAATTGTGCGGTTTCATCGGGACGTCCTTCCAGCTCCTGTCCGGCGTATCCGGGCCGCTGCTGGACGTCTTCTTCGTCCGCTGCCCGCTCGACCGCCGGGCGGTAGTCGCCACCAAGGCGGCCTGTCAGGTCGCCACGCACCTGCTGAAGCTGGTGTATTTCGGACGCATCATCGGCGAGGGCGGCAGCGAACTCGGCTGGCCGGTGCTGGCGATCTCCGTCGTGCTGGCGATGGCAGGCACCAGCCTGAGCCGGGCGATGCTCGAACGATTGACCGACATCCAGTTCCGCAGTTGGACCCAGCGCATTGTGCTGGGCGTCGGCGCCGTCTACCTGCTGCAAGGCATCGCCGCCTTCGCGGCAGGCTGAACCGGCACGGGCAAGGCAACACAAGACAAGCCCAAACGAACGGGCACAACAAAGCGGGGAGGAGTGAGAATGGAGCGCCGCAACCTTGGAAGCGCCGGGCTTGTCGTTTCCGCCATCGGCCTCGGCTGTTCCGGAATGACCGGCGACTACGGCATCCCGGACGACGTGGAGTCGGTCGCCACCATTCACCGGGCGCTGGAACTTGGCCTGAACTTCCTCGATACCTCGGACGCCTATGCGGATGGCCGCAACGAGCAATTGATCGCCGGCGCCATAGCCGGCCGGCGCGATCGCCTCGTTCTGGCGACCAAGTTCGGCAACATCCGGGGTCCCAACGGCGAGAGGGGAGGGGTCAACGGCCGCCCCGAGCATGTCTTCAAAGCCTGCGACGCCAGCCTGCGCCGGCTCGGTATCGACGCCATCGATCTCCTGTACCAGCACAGGGTCGATCCGGACGTCCCAATCGCCGAAACCGTCGGCGCCATGTCGCGTCTGGTCGAACAAGGCAAGGTGCGCTTCATCGGCCTGTGCGAGGCCGGTCCCGATACCATCCGCCGTGCCCACGCCACTCACCCGCTATCGGCTCTCCAGATGGAATATTCGCTGTGGACCCGCGATGCCGAGGACACGATCCTGCCGGTCCTGCGCGAACTCGGTATCGGGCTGGTGCCCTACAGCCCGCTCGGACGCGGGTTCCTGACCGGAACCTTCCGCAGGCGTGACGATCTGATCCCAGCCGACCGGCGTCATGCCCATCCGCGTTTCCAGGAAGGCAACTTCGAACGAAATCTCGGTCTGCTCGAAACCTTGGACCGGATCGCCGGCGCCAGCGGCCGGACGCCGGCCCAGGTGGCACTTGCCTGGGTCCTCTCACGCGGTCCGGACATCGTGCCGATCCCGGGAACCAAGCATCGCTCCTGGCTGGAGCAGAACGTGGCCGCGGTGGGGATGCGCCTTGACGGCGCCGACTTGAAGGCACTGGACGAGGCGTTCCCGCCGGGTGCCGCTTCCGGTCTCCGCTATCCGGAAGGCCAGCTCCGGCGTCTGGGCATCTGAGCTCCGGTTTGACCAATCCGTGATTGGTTTCCGCTGCGCAGCAATACGCATCCTTGAGGAAACATCGGCTTGACAATGGTTCACCATTGTCGCCCAATGTAAACCTATTGCCAATTGGTCACTGATTGGCTCAAAGACGGGGAAGGAACCGATGACGACAACCCAGACCCCACAGAGGCCCCCTCAGAAGACCTCGACCGGTATCGAGCATTGGACGAAGAAGGGTGACGTGCGTCTCTTCCTGTGGGAGAAGCCGGCGGCCGAAGGAGCCGCCAAGCGCGGAACGATCCTGTTCGTCCACGGCTCCTCGATGGCCTCCACGCCGACCTTCGACCTGCAAGTGCCCGGACGCGACGACTCTTCCGTGATGGACTGGTTCAGCCGGCGCGGGTTCGATACGTGGTGCGTCGATATGGAAGGTTACGGACGTTCCGACAAGAACGGGAACATAACCTCCAACATCTCCGACGGCGCCGACGACCTGGCCGCCGCCTCCGCTTATATCCAGGCCAACCGCGACAGCGGCCCGCTGCTGGTCTACGGCATATCGTCGGGCGCGCTCCGCGCGGCGCTCTTCGCGGAGCGGCACCCCGACCGCGTGGCGCGCCTGGCGCTGGACGCGATGGTCTGGACGGGGGAGGGCAGTCCGACGCTGGCCGACCGGCGCAAGAAGCTGCCACAGTTCAAGGAGATGAAGCGGCGTCCGATCGACCGGGCCTTCGTCCACTCGATCTTCAACCGCGACCATCCCGGAACCGCCGACGAGAAGACCGTGGAAGCCTTCGCCGACGCCATCCTGGCGCTCGACGATTCCATGCCGAACGGCACCTATATCGACATGTGCGAGAACCTGCCGCTGATCGACCCGACGCGCATCACCGTGCCGACCATCGTCATGCGCGGCGAATACGACGGGATCGCCGGGATGGACGACCTGCTCAAGTTCTTCGCGGCTCTGCCCAATCCGGACAAGCAGTTCGCGGTGATGCCGGGCATCGCCCATGCCAGCTTCCAGCAGAAGAACCACGCACTCGTCTACCACATCCTCAGTTCGTTCTTCGAACAGCCGGCCCCCGTCTACCGGGGCTGACCGGCGCCGGCCTGCGGTCACCCGACCGGCAGGCATCCCAATAAAAAACAAAGGGGAGGGACTTCCATGAATCACTCACCGAACCGATCGCTGCACATGTCCCGCCGGGCGTTCTGCGGCGGCCTGTCCGCAGCCGGCGTACTAGCCGGCATGCCGCTCTCCAGCGCCTTCGCGCAGAGCTATCCGCAGCGGAACTTCCGCGTGATCATCCCGACGGGGCAGGGCGGCGGGGCCGAGCGGCTGGCCCGCGCCTTCGACGACGCCTGGTCCAAGCTCCTCAAGCACCAGTTCGAATACACCTTCCATCCCGGTGCTGCCGGCCAGATCGGGTACGAGCTGTTCGTCAAGCAGCGCGAGGCCGACGGCTACAACCTGCTGTTCGGCAACATGGGCCCGGAAATGATCATGTATGCGGTGCAGAAGCCGAATTACCGCTTTCCGGAAGACTTCATCTATTTCAGCCGGACCGATATCGACGACAGTTGCATCTTCGTCCGGAACGACAGTCCCTACAAGGACGTGAAATCCATCGTCGAGGCGGCCAAGAAGAAGCCCCTCAACGTGGCGGTCAGCCGCATTCCGCATCCGGCCTCCATCGGCATGCTGGCGTTGGGTGAGGCCACCGGCTCCAGCTATAACCTGATCCCCTACGGCGGCGGCAACCCGACCTACGTCGCCGTGATGAACGGGGAGGCCGATGTCGGAGCGCTTCCCATTACCGGCGTGCTCTCCCTGACCAGCCAGTTCAAGGTGCTCGGCGTCTTCAACAAGGAGAACATCTTCGCCGGCATCACCGAGAACGCGCCGACGATCAATTCCGTCTTCGGCTCCTCGATACCCGACCTCTATTCGTCGCGCGCCTGGGCGGTCCATGCGAAATGGGCGGACGCCAATCCGGAGAACTTCGCCCTGCTGGAGAAGACCGCCGAGCAGGCCCACGCTTCGGCGGAGTTCCGCGACGCCTTCGTCAAGACGGGAGCGCCGGTCGAATCGTTGAAATTCGGAAGCCGTCAGGTCTGCACCGAATACGCCAACGCGATGGTCGAACTGGCCAAGCGCTACGAACCGGTGCTCAGCGCGCAGCGGTAATCCGATGCTCCAGGGAGCGACACCATGAGCGTAGACGTATCGCGGACGCTGAAACAGCGCCGGAAGGCGCAGCTGGGCGCTGATCTGATCATTCCGGTCCTCGCTGCCGGCTTCACCCTCTACTACCTGATCTCCTCGTTCAATCTGGTCTGGGAAGCGCGGGCCAACGGGACGGTCGTAGGCGTAACGCTGCTGGTGCTGATCGCCATCCAGGTCGTCCGCGTCGTGGTCCAGCTCCGCAACGGGACCGGCAGCCTGGGCTTCGGCGATTTCTCCCGCTGGACACCCGCGCAGGCCCAGCGGTTGATGCTGATCGCCACCCTGATCCTGTTCGTCGCCACGATCCCATGGCTGGGAACGACGCTCGGCCTGTTCGCGGTGATGCTGGCCGCCATGTGGATTCTCGGTGTGCGCTCGCCGGCCACCCTGCTTGGCGTGGCGGTCGGCGTTTCGGCCACCGTCTATATCGTCTTCATCATTCTGCTGGGGGCCCGTTTCCCCGCCGGTCCGATCGAGAACGGGCTGGCTCCGCTGTTCGGTGGAGGCATCTGACCATGGGTTGGGATAACGCGCTCCTTCTCTCCCTGATCACAGACACCCTGATGCTGACCTGGATCGTGGTGCCGGCCGTGCTTCTCGGCATCGTGGTCGGCGCCATACCCGGCTTCAGCGCGCAGAACACCCTGATCATCCTGCTGCCGCTGACGCTGACGATGGACGTAAACATGGCGCTGGCCTTCATGGTATCGCTCTACTGTGCGACCCATCTGGGCGGCGGCATCCCGGCGATCCTGGTCAACATGCCGGGGACGGGGGGTGCGGCGGCGACCACGCTGGACGGCTACCAGATGACGCTGAAGGGAAAGGCGCAGCAGGCGCTCGTCCTCTGTTTCGTGGCATCTACCGTCGGCGGTCTGGTCACCAGCGTCGCGACCGTCGCACTGCTGCCCTACCTCGCCCAGCTAGGCCTCTATCTCCGCAGCGTCGAGATGGTCGCGGTGATGGTCTTCGGGCTCGTCCTGATAGCGGCCATCGCCGCCGACGATCCATTGAAAGGCATCATCGCGGGATTCTTCGGCCTGATGATCGGCGCCATCGGCACCGACCACATCTACGGCACCCCGCGAGCCGCGTTCGGCTTCCTGGAACTCTACGACGGCGTGCCCCTGGTTCCGGCCCTGATCGGGTTGTTCGCGATTTCCGAAGCCTTCAGCATGATGGAGCGCTCGACCGTCGTGCCGCGCTCGTCGGTCGTGGATTCCAAGGCGCATTGGGCCGACACGCTGGAGGGGTTGCGGCTCAGCCTCAAATACTGGTGGCTGACGATCTGGACCAGCTTCGTCGGTTTGCTGATCGGCGTCGTTCCGGGAGCGGGCGCCAGCATCGCGTCCTTCGTGGCGTATCAGCAGGCCCGCATGTTCTCCAAGACCCCCGAGGAGTTCGGCAAGGGCTTCGCCCCCGGCGTGGTGGCGCCTGAGTCCGCCAACAACGGCGTTACCTCGGGCACGCTGGTCCCGCTGATGGCGATCGGCGTGCCGGGCGGCAGCACCGCCGCCGTCATGATGGTCGTGCTGCAGTATCATGGCATCGTGCTCGGTCCCCGCCTGTTCATCGAATCGCCGGACATCGCCTACGGCATCTTCTTCTCGATGACGCTGTCCTACATCGTGATGATCTTCACGATCCTGCCGCTTGCCCGCTACATGAGCCAGGTCGTGCTGATCCCGACCAAGATCCTGGTGCCGCTGATTCTGTCGCTGACCATCGTCGGCGCCTTCGCCAACCGCGAATACGTCTTCGACATGGGCCTCGCCCTCGTCTTCGGCGTGATCGGTTACATCGCCCGCAAGACCAACTACCACGTCACCGCGATCCTGATCGGCGTGATCCTGGGACCGCTGTTCGAGCAGTACCTGCTGCGCTCGCTGCGGATCGGGCAGGGGGATCTGACCATCCTGTTCTCCTCGACTACCGCCAACGTCCTGTGGGCCTTCGTCGTGCTGTCGGTGCTGCTGCCCTGGCTGCGCGGCAAGCAGCAGGAGCGCCAGAAGAAGAACCTTCAAGATCGGGCGCCGGCCGCCCTGACGGGAGACCAAGCCTGATGGCCGACATGACCCTGTCCAAGAACCTCCGTCTGGTAGGTCATCTCGACCTGCCCGGCGGGGGACAGGTCACCGTTTCCGACGGCTACGCCTATGTCGGGCACATGAAGCCGCCGCACGGAACCACCATCGTCGATGTCCGCGACCCCGCCAATCCGCGCGTCGCCTCCTCCATCGAGCTACCGACCGAGGACTCTCACACTCATAAGGTCCGCGTGGTCGGCGACCTGATGATCACCAATGTCGAGCAGAACGACCGCCATGCGCTGCGGCGGGGAGCGAAACTGGCGGAGGCGACGGCCGGCCTGACCGCCCGCCTGGGCCGCCCTCCCACCGATGCGGAGGTCGCGGCCGACCTCAACATTCCGCAAGGCCTGCTGCCGCGCCTGCGGCACGTGTTGGACCACGGCTACCGGGACGGCGGCTTCAAGGTCTACGACATCTCGGACAAGGCGCGCCCGGCCGAGATCGCCTATGTCAGGACACACGGCGTCGGGGTCCACCGCTTCGACATGGATGCCCGATACGCCTACATCTCCACCGAGATGGAAGGCTATGTCGGCAATATCCTGGTCGTCTACGACATCGCAGACCCGGCCCGGCCCGCCGAGGTATCGCGCTGGTCGATGCCCGGCCAGCATATCGCCGGCGGGGAGACTCCGCATTGGGCCGGCCAGCGCAACCGCCTGCACCACGCGCTCCGTTTCGGAGACGAACTATGGGCTTCGGTCTGGTACGCCGGTCTGCGGGTGATCGACGCTTCCGACATCGGCAACCTGCGGACCATCGGCGCCTACGACTACCATCCCCCATTCCCGGAACCGACCCATACCGTGGCTCCGGTCCCCGTCCGGTGGAATGGCCGGCAGGTCGCGGTCGCCGTGGACGAGGAGCACGACCACACCCATGGACAACTCCATGGCGGTCTGTGGTTCTTCGACGTGGAAGACAGGGCCGACATCAGACCCATCGGCATGTTCCACCTGAGCGAACTGGACTCGCCCTTCGCCCGCGCCGGAGCAAGGTTCGGCGCTCACCAGTTCCAGGAACGGGTGACGGGAGACCGCCTCTACTGCACCTGGTTTTCCGGCGGGCTCCGGATGCTGGATATATCCGATCCCACGGCGCCGGAGGAAACAGGCTGGTTCATCCCCGAGCCCCCGAGGGGGCAGGCCTGCGCGCAGAGCAACGACGTCTTCGTCGATGAGCGCGAACTGATCTACGTGATCGACCGAAACCGTGGACTGGACATCCTGGAGGTGACGGCTTGATCCGCCTTCCTCCAGGTCGTGGGGCCAACAGGTTATTCATGGACCGGCTCTTCGTCATTCCATCAGCGCGTTGGGCAGGAACAGGACGAGTTGCGGGAAGAAGCTGATCAGCATCAGGTTGATCAGCAGGAGCAGCAGGTACCGATCCTGCGCGAGTTCGACCAGTGTTGACGCAACAGTGAACGGGATGCGCTCCCACTTCATGTAGAAGCCGAAGGCGGAGGCCGAGCAGATGATCGGCATGACCGTGCTGGTCGCCAGCACCGTCTCCGTCAGCACCGAAGGCAGGTCCGAGAGCTTGAGTTCCCGGTAATTCGCGAAGCCGATCAGCGCCGCGTAAGGCACGGTCATCGCCCCGGCTTCCGTCGGTGTGAAGATGCCGTAGCGGATGCCGATCAGGATGAAAAGCGGGATGGTCAGCACCCAGATCGCGTTGGCGAAGGCGGACCACAGTTCCGCCCTGGACACGAAACGTGGGCGGCTCGGCTGGTATCCCGGGCGGCGCGAGATCACGGCGGTCACGATCATCAGGGCGCCGCACAGCAACATTCCCAGGACGACACCGGTGGAAGGAGAGTTGGAGAGCCGCCTGGATGCCATCGCTGCACAGCGATACGAAGAGAACGTCAGCGACGCCGTTCAGGGTGTGGTGGATCTGTCATGCCCCGTGCTGGGGTACTCCGGCACCGCTCTGGCCGCATTGACGGTTCCCTTCCTGCACATGAAAGGAAACAAGGTCGGTCAGGCCGAAGCCCTCGTCATGCTGCGCGCCTGCGCGGACCGGATATCGGTCCGGCTGGGCGGCGGCCCCCGCCCCTAAAAAAGCCGCTGAGGAACAATCCCCGGCAAGCGTCGTTACCGGCATGCAGGTTTCGGAAAAAGCAGGCGCCGAACGGCGGAAAGCCAGGGTCCAGGTTCCATGAAGGAAGCTCTCAAGACGATGACCGGCACCATCACGATCGTCCAGGAAGGGCGCTTCAAGATGGAGCCGGACGACGGGCAGCCGATGCTGTTCGTGCTGGCTCCCTCCGCCCCGATCGAGCCGCAGGATCTGCCGGGTCTTCAGCGCTCCCAGGCGCGGGTGACCGTCCGTTACGAGGATGCCGGGACCCTGATCGCCGGCGTCGTCCACGATATCGGGTGGGCCGACGAGCCCGGCCACAGAAAAGCCAGCTAAGTTCAAGCCAGTTGAGGGCAAGACGATGAAGCGCATCCGCAGCCGCTCCCTTTCAGACCGCATCGGAAGCTTCGTCCGCGAGTGGTCGGTTCCGCGCCAGATCGCCGGACAGTCTTCCGCCACGAAGGCGGCGGAGAGCAGCCTGTCACGGGGGCTGCGGCCCCGGCTGGAAGAGGCGGATACCGTCGGCACCAACATCTGTCCCTACTGCGCCGTCGGCTGCTCCCAGCTCATGTACGCGAAGAACGGCCGCGTCATCCATGTGGAGGGCGATCCGCGCAGCCCGATCAACCAGGGAACGCTCTGTCCCAAGGGAGCGGCGACGCTGGGGCTGATGACGATGCCGGAGCGGCTGGACAAGGTCCTGTACCGGGCGCCGCGTTCGGACCGGTGGGAGGAAAAGCCGATGGACTGGGCGATGGACCGCATCGCTCACCTTACCAAGCAGACCCGCGACGAGACCTTCGTCCACAAACTGCCCGACGGCACCATCGTCAACCATACGCTGGGCGTCGGTTCGCTGGGCGGCGCCACCCTGGACAACGAAGAGAACTACCTGATCAAGAAGCTGTTCTCGGGCGGTTTGGGGATGGTCTGGATAGAGAACCAGGCGCGCGTCTGACACAGTTCGTCGGTGCCCAGTTTGGGTGCCACCTATGGCAGGGGAGCGGCGACGCTCGCCCAGTGGGATCTTGCCAATTCCGACTTCGTCCTGGTGATGGGGTCGAACATGGCCGAGAACCATCCGATCGCCTTCCGCTTCGTCATGCAGGCGAAGGAGAAGGGCGCCACGGTCGTTCATGCCGATCCGCGCTTCACGCGGACGTCGGCCCTGGCCGACATCCATGCCCCGCTCCGTGCCGGAACGGACATCGCGTTCCTGGGCGGCATCATCCGGTACATCCTTGAAAACGACTTGTGGTTCAAGGAATACGCGATGGAATACACCAACATCGCGACCATCATTTCCCCGGACTACCAAGGAC
>NZ_JCACHA010000715.1:0-11124 GCF_059503625.1 Skermanella sp. | reverse complement strand
CAACCGGGCGCTTTCGGTGATCTCCATCGAAAGATTGCCGGCGAGATCGCGGTTCTCGTCCAGCATTGCCAGCAGCAGGCGGATGAACAGGGAGTTGTCCAGGGAGCGGCCGGACAGATTGACAGCCAGCCGCAGGGGCGAAACGCCGGGACCGTTCGGCGTCGACCTCATCGTCGAAACCGCACGGGTACATACCGCGATATCGAACTTTTCGATTACGCCGATTTCTTCCGCGAACTGGACCTTCTCGAACGGGCTGGAGCCGTCCGCAAATCGCGCAAGGACTTCGAAGTGGTGCAGCGAACCGTTGGCCAGTTCGACGATCGGCTGAAAGGACAGGTCGAACTTCTCTTCACGGATGACCGTGGCGAAGTCGCTCATCCTTTGCAGGGCACTGCTGACCATCTGCTCGAAGGTCTGGCTGACCGATCCTGGCAGCTTGGCGTTCGATCCCTGGGAAGCGAAACGGTTGACCGCGAATCGAACCGCCTGCACAAGTTCCTCGCGGCCGAGGGATTCGGCGTCCAGATCGACATGATGGGCACTGATCCCAAGGTCGATGCCGTTGCGGACGCCTTCTTCGGTGATGTCTGCCAGTCCCTTCCGCAGACTGAGATCGTCGCCGTTATGAGCGATGCCGAAGCGGGTCTCGCTGAGCCGAGCGGCGGCGTTGTGACCGGCAGCCGAATTCTTCAGCAATATGCTGATCCGCTGTACCAGCGTCTGGCACATCTCGGGATTGCTCCGAGCCAGCGCCACCAGCCCCGGAGCGTCCAGGAATGTCAGGGCCGCACCCGCTTCGCTCGCCGCCTGGGTCGCCTTGACGAAGTCGTCTATGCTTGTCGTGAGCGGTCTTTCCGTCTCTCCTTCTCCCGGAAGCGCCGTCAGCACGCAGGACAGCCATTGGTCCTGTCCCGACAGCCGGCAGGCGCTGAGGGCAGCGTGACGCTGTGGGCTTCCGCTCGGTGTCGCCATGCGGACTGTCAAAGGTCCGCAACGCCCCTGCGGCCCCAGCCCCGCCACCATCGCCCGTACCGGATTGTGATCGGCGGCATCGAAGAGATCGAGCCAGTTCCTGCCGACAAGAGTGTCTTCACGCCTGTCGGTCAGGGTCTGAGCTGCTCCCATTGCAAAGCTTATCTCACCCGAGACTCCAACCTCGATCAGAAGATCAGCCGCAGCAAAAGCGAAAGAGACGAATCTCTTTAGGTGTCTACTCATCGATCGTTCTCGGTCCACAGGACTCACAGTTTAGTGAAGGGATCTTGCCTGCAGAAGTTAAAGAATGTACCAGCGTTTTCTTATGTATTTGGTTCTAAGCTTCTTAGCATAGGCGGTGAGAGCTTGAGAGGTGGATCTGACGAAGTGTCAGGGAGTGAAGTTTTCGGCTGGCTGACGTGCCGGTAAACTCAAGCCGGCCTTTCAAACGATGCCAATTAACCTTTTCAAGTTCCCGGAGACCAGACTTCGGAGCGGGAAGGGTTGTTTCATCCAAGATAGACCATCCAGTCCATTGGCATTGTCGTCCGGTTATCGGGAGTTCAGCGGAACCGCTACGTGAACGCCCGCATATGCGCCGGATGTGCCGGACCGGTGCATGTCCCTTATCTACCGGCGCGACACCGGAGACACCTATGACACCGCGTACACTGCCCTTTGACGCCAAGCTTCGAACGAGCCGCGAAGCGGGCTGGATGGCGGGACGTGCCGCGAGATCGATCCGATGGATCGCCCTGCTCGGACTCTGCTCCGCCTATCTTCAAGGCGGGCTGAACAAGGCGACCGACTTTGGCGGCGCCATCGCGGAGATGGAGCATTTCTGGATGCCGCGGCCCAGGGATGGAGAACTTTCAAGTTGACCCAGAGTACCGAGCACGTAGCCCCGCGGGCGGAACCAGCCCCCTCTTCCGGCAGCTTCGCGCCGCTTCGCCAGACCGTCTTCGCCGTGCTGTGGGCGGCTACGGTGCTGGGCAATACCGGCAGCTTCATGCGCGACGTCGCCAGTTCCTGGCTCATCACCGACCTGTCGAGTTCTCCGGCGGCCGTCTCGATGATCCAGGCCGCCGGCACATTGCCGATCTTCCTGCTGGCGATTCCAGCCGGCGTGCTGTCGGACATCCTCGACCGGCGCAAGTTCCTGATCGTCATCCAGATCATGCTGGCATCGGTCAGCGGCACGCTGATGGTGCTGTCGTATTCCGGCCAGTTGACGGTCAGTTCCCTGATCGCGCTGACCTTCGTCGGCGGCATCGGTGCTGCCCTGATGGGACCGACTTGGCAATCGATCGTTCCGGAGCTTGTGCCCAAGCGCGACCTGAAGAACGCGGTCGCCTTGAATTCCTTGGGCATCAACATCGCGCGGTCGATCGGACCGGCGGCCGGCGGTCTGATCCTTGCCTCGTTCGGAGCCGCCATCACCTATGGCGCCGACGTGCTGAGCTATGTCTTCGTCATCGCGGCGCTGGTCTGGTGGCGCCGGGCTCCCAATGCCGAGGACGCCCTGTCGGAACATTTCTTCGGGGCGTTCCGAGCTGGTCTGCGCTTCGCACGGGCCAGCCGCGAACTCCATGTCGTGCTCTTCAGGGCTGCCGTCTTCTTCGCGCTGGCGAGCGCCGTCTGGGCGCTGCTGCCGTTGGTCGCCCGGAACCTCCTGGAAGGCGATGCCGGGTTCTACGGCATCCTGCTGGGTGCCGTCGGAGCCGGCGCCATCCTGGGAGCGCTGGGATTGCCGCGCCTGCGGCAGCGGCTCGACGCGGACGGCCTGCTGCTGCTGTCCGCCGTCGTCACCGCCTTGGTGATGGCGGTGCTGGCGCTGTCGCCGCCGAAGTGGCTGGCTGTCGCCATCCTGCTTCTGCTCGGCGCCGCCTGGATCGTGGCCTTGACGACCTTGAACGGAACCGCCCAGGCGATCCTGCCGAACTGGGTGCGCGGCCGTGCGCTGGCGGTCTATCTGACCGTGTTCAACGGTGCGATGGCGGCGGGAAGCCTCGCATGGGGTTTGGTGGCGCAGAAAGTGGGCATTCCCGCAACGCTCCTCGGCGGTGCGGCGGCGCTCGTGGTCGTCGGCTTCCTCCTGCACCGGGTCAAGCTGCCGACGGGAGAAACGGATCTGGTGCCGTCCAACCATTGGCCGGAACCGCTTACGGCCAGTCCCATCGAGCATGACCGGGGTCCCGTGCTGATCCTGATCGAGTACAAGGTGCGGTCCGAGGATCGAACCGCGTTCCTTCACGCGCTGGATACCCTGTCCGAGGAGCGCCGCCGCGACGGCGCCTACGGCTGGGGCGTTACCGAGGATTCCGCCGATCCGGAGAAGATGCTGGAATGGTTTATGGTGGAGTCCTGGGCGGAGCATCTCCGGCAGCACAGGCGCGTTTCCAACGCCGATGCCGACCTTCAGCAGGAGGTCATCCGGTTCCATGTCGGCCCTGACAGGTCGCTGGTCCGGCATTTCCTGACCGTGGAGAAACACCGGCGTCATGCCGGTAGGAAAGCCAGGGATTGATCGGTTTTCCTACCGGCATCGCCGTCGCAGACGGCGTCAGGCCCTGACGAGCAGCGCCAGGGGGAAGTTGCTCAGGAGCTTGCCCGCCGTCAACACGGCACCTTCTTCGCGGGTTTCGGCGTCAATTACCGCTCCGGTCAGCAGGTTTTTCCAGCGGCCGGAGCCTTCTCCGGTGACCGACGCCGGCAGCGTCACCACCGTGTCGCCCCAGCCGAGCCGATTGCCGGACTCGTCCTCAAGGCGTGCGACCAGACGCGGCACCGCGACGATGACGCCGTCACTTTCATGGATGCGCGCGAAGGCGCAGATCTGCTCCGACTTTTCCCCCTGGGCGGTCAGTGCCTCGTAGCCGCCGAAGGCGAAAAGCTCGGGCTTTTCCTCCCGCAGCTTCAGGGCCTTCAGGGTCACCGCAAGCTTGACGACGCCGTCCTGCCAGTGATCCATGAATCCTGGCAGGCTGGCAGGATCGGTTTCAAGCTCGCCCTCCACCTGCTCCAGCGCCCGTTGGTGGGTTTCGTAGTCAACGGGCAGGCGGTTGTCGGGATCGACCAGACTGAGGTTCCACATCTCGGAACCCTGGTAGATGTCCGGCACGCCGGGGACGGTCAGTTTCAGCAATGCCTGGGCGAGGCCGTTGAGCGCTCCCAGCTTCGCTATCTTCGCCTGGAAGGGGACGAAGGCTTCCAGGAACGGGTTGCGGCGCGTCACGTCCAGGCATTCGTGCAGGAAGGCGATGACCGCGTCCTCGTATTCCGTGTTGGGCGCGGCCCAGGTCGAATGGACCTTGGCCTCACGGATCGACTTGATCATTGCGCCTTCGACACGTTCGATATAGCCCTTCAGCAGCGATGCATCCGGTTGCGTGACGTTCGTCAGTTCGGCAGGCCACGACCCGATCAGGAGCTGGTAGAGCAGGTATTCGTCGTTTTTGTCGGGCGGTGCGGTGCCGGCCATGTCGCCGCGCCGGGCACGGACCATCCGGCTCCAGGTCTTGATCTGGCGCTCCCACTCGTCCGGCATCTCGGACAGGACGTTCAGGCGCGCCCGTGTATCCTCGCCCCGCTTGGTGTCGTGGGTGGAGGTGCCGAGCATGGCATGGGGCCAGCGCCGCGCCCGCTCCAGGTTGGCGTAGTGGAACGCGCTGACGGTGACGCCGAACATGTCGGGATGGCCGCCGACCTCGTTCAGCGAGACCAGCCGGTTGTAGCGGTAGAAGGCGGTGTCCTCCAGCCCCTTGGCCATCACCGGTCCGCTGTACTGCTGGACGCGCATCGCCAGCCGGATCACGGCGAACCGGCTGTAGCCGCTGCGCGGCTCGGCCACCAGATCGCCGGTCAGCAAGGCTTGCAGGAAGTCGAACACGCTGGGGTCTGCCGCATCGACCGCGCGCCGCGCCTGGGCGATCGCCCAGTCGATGTCGCGCCGGTCGCTGTCCGCCGGCGTCGAGCCGTCGATATAGGTCCGGTAGACCGGGAAGCGGGCGACGATCTCCTTCAGGGCGGAATGAAGGATGTTGTTGGTGAAATCGGCCGTCCGCCAGTTGGAGCGGGCGACGCGGGCGGCGTCGCGGGCGAGCACGTTCAGCTCGCTCGCCATCTCGTGCTCCATGATCCTGATCTTGCACTCGTGGACGATGTCCTCGAACGGCTGGGTCAGGCCGGTGAAGTCGGAATAGATGCGGCTGAAGGCCTCCTCGTTGGCGGCATCCACGAACAGCCCGCCGACGAGGTTGGTGAACTCGTAGCCGGTCGTCCCCTCTATCGGCCAGTCCTCGCGCAGGCGTTCATGGTGCGCCAGGATCTTTTCGACGACGAGATAGAACGGCTTCGGCGCCTTTTCGCGCAGGCGGATGCAGTAGCCCTTGGGATCGACCAGCCCGTCGATATGGTCGATCCGGATGCCGTCCAGCGTGCCGTCGGCGACAAGGTCGAGCACGAGGCGGTGAGCCAGATCGAACAGTTCCGGCTGCTCCATGCGCAGTCCGGCCAGTTCGTTGATGTTGAAGAAGCGGCGGTAGTTGATGTCGTCGGCGGCCACCTTGAAGTAGGCAGCCCGCCAGTTCTGCTGCTGGATCAGGTCGTGCAGCGGGCGGAAGCTGTCCGGCTTGCCCGGCGTGCCGGTGAATTTCGCGATGCCGGTCTCGATGGCCGCGGCGACATCGGGCTTCTCGGCGACGAGGCTCGCCAGCTCGGCCTTCAATTCCTGGGCGCGGCGCTCGACATGGGGGCGGAAGGTGGGAAGCGCGCCGAAGGCGTCGCCCAGCTTCTCCAGGTCGGCTTGGTCGTGCCCCAGGATCTCCGCATAGTTCAGCGGGCAGATCGGCAGTTTGTGGGTGTCATAGGCCCAGACCGCGAAGCTGCCTTCCGCCGCGTCGAACTTCAGGACCAGATTGCCGTCTTCCAGCACCTTGCCGTACTGATCGCCCAGGAACGGGATCAGCAGCTTGCCCTGGAGGAAACGGCGGTCGGGGTCCCAGTCGATATCCATGTAGCCGGCATAAGCCGAGTCCTGGCCCCATTCCAGGATGTTCAGCCACCATGCATTGTCCGATCCGCCGACGCCCATGTGGTTCGGCACGAAATCGACGATCTGCCCCAGTCCGGCCTCTTTCAGGCTGGCGACCAGACGGCGAAAGCCTTCCTCGCCGCCCAGTTCGGGATTGATGGCGTTGTGGTCGACGATGTCGTAGCCGTGCGTGCTGCCCGGCCGGGCCTTCATGTAGGGCGAAGCGTAGAGGTGGCTGATGCCGAGCCGGGCCATGTACTTGGTCAGGCCGGCGGCGGCATCGAACTGGAAGTCCTTGTTGAACTGAAGACGGTATGTCGCGCGCGGAACGGGAATGCCTTCGGCGGTCTTCAGGCCGGGGGTTCCTTGGGGAGAATTACTCATGGTTGTCAGCCTATCGAGCAGGGGAAACGGGCGGGCGGGCATCCCGGAAGATCCGTGCCAGCGCGACAACGCGCGGGTTCGCGGTTAGTTCCTCCAGACTCAACGACTGCTTGCGCCGCCAGTTCGGGTGCTGGTCGGTGGTGGCGGGCAGGTTGACCTGATCGGGTTCGTCGGTCAGTTCGTCGATCTGAACCATTGCGATGGCGGAACGGGTCTGCGCCAGGAACCGGTGGACCGCCTCCGACAGCCCGCCGGCGTAGGGAGAGGTCGCGGTGAAGCCATGGGGCAGTGCGAGCTTCGCTTCCTCCAGGGCATCCAGAAGGGCCTGCTTGTCGCGGCGGCGCAGGTCGCGCTGCTTGTCCGCCTCGCCGTCGCCGGGATAAAGGCCGTGCCGCTGCTTCAGGTCGATGTCGTGCTCTTCCCACCAGCCATGCAGGGTTGCCAGATCGTGGCTGCCCGCCGTGGACAGCGCCAGTTTCGGGTAGTCCTTGGGGCCGACGAACCCGCCGTCCTCTGCGTATTCGAAGAAGACGACGCGGTACGACAGGATGCCGGCCGCCTCCATCTTCTCGCGGAAGCCTTCCGGCACGGTGCCCAGATCCTCACCGACCACGATGCACTGGTTGCGCTGGCTTTCCAGCGCCAGGATGCCGACCATGTCGTCCATCGGATAGGCGATGTACATGCCCTCGGACGCCGGCTTGCCCTCCGGTATCCAGTACAGGTGCTGGAGCGCCATGACGTGGTCGATCCTCAAGCCCCCGGCATGGCGCATATTGGCCCGCACCAGATCGATGAAGCCGGCATAGGCTTCGTTCCGCAAAGCCAACGGATTGAAGGGCGGCAGGCCCCAGTCCTGTCCGGCCGGGTTGAACAGGTCGGGTGGTGCCCCGACATGGGCCGAGACGATCACCACGCCGGGGTTGGCCCATGTCTCCGCCCCTCCGCTGTCGGCGCCGACCGCCAGATCCCGGTACAGTCCGACCGGCATCCCCTTGGACTTCGCCATGGCCGAAGCTTCCGCCAGCTGCTGGTCGGCGATCCACTGGGTCCAGGCCATGAAATCGACATCATGGGCATGCTCCCGGGCGAAATTTTCGACAGCCTGGCTGTCGGGGGCCTGGTAATCCTTCGGCCAAGCCCTCCAGTCCGCCTTGTCCGGCGCGAAGTGACGGCGGAGCGCCAGAAAGCGGCACAGCCGCTCCAGGGGTTCGCCCTGTTCCTTGCGGAAGGCGTCGAATGCGGCTTTCCGGTCGGATGAAGCCCGCTCCTGGAACTGCTGGAACATCACTTCCAGCACCGGCAGCTTGAGCGCCGTCACTTCCGCGTAATCGACCAGCGCCGCTTCGCGGCAGGCCTGGAGCCGGCGCTTGAACTCGGGGGCTTCCGCCAGCAGCCGGCAGCGCTCGCATGTCGCGTATTCCGGGATCTTCGCCGGGTCGATGTTGAGCATGTTCAGGTAGAGCCGGCTTGCCGGCGAGTATGGGCTGGCATGCTCCGGATTGTCGGGGAACATGGTGTGCAGCGGGTTCAGCCCGATCACGCCGGCGCCCATCTCGGCGGCGTCCTCGACCAGCTTCTTCAGATCGGCGAAGTCGCCGATGCCCCAGTCGTCCTGGGACCGCAGCAGGTATAGCTGGGCGGAAATCCCCCAGATGCCGGGGCCTTCGGTCAGCGCGCCGGGCAGGTAGCAGCGGTCCGGCGTGACGATCAGCGGCATCACCACCTCGTCCATGCCGCCGCCCGACAGGCCGAGCCGGTGGTATCCGGGAGGAAGGGCGACGTCCAGCACCAGCCGCCGCCGTTCGATCGCACGGTCCTGGTGGCGGCCGGTACGCAACAGTTCCAGGTCGGAGAACTTGACCGTCCCTTCATGCTCGCGCGCTCCGCCTTCCTCGGCGATGCGCCAGCGCAGGCGGGCACCGCTGGCGGTGAACGACACGGGCACGTCGATCCGGCCGGCACTGGCCTTGACCACCAGCACGGGCGGCAGCGGGTGCGTCAGTTCGGCGTCGTCCAGGGCAGCAAGCCGGCGCTCCGCTTCCTGCTCGTCGGCGGCGGGGTGGCCAAGGACGGTCAGCATGGCGCGCTTGGCTTGCTCGCCGATATGGACGGTTTCGCCGGTGGCGCTCTGGTACTCCAGCTCTATCCCCACCCGCTCCGCCAGCCGGTCCAGCGCCGGGGTTGCGGAAGCGGGCTTGCGGTCCAGCAGTTCCAGCACGCCGCCCAGCGGGATGCCGACCCAGTCCGGCCGGTTCGCCAGCTCGTAGCCGACCTCGTACAACGCCTTCTCGAACAGGAACAGCCTCAGCAGGGCGTCGGCATGGGCGGGGTCCTTAGGATACCCGGCGGCCCCTGGGATAGCCGCCTTGTAAGCCTCCATGAAGGCGCCGGCGACGGCGGCGGTCCAATCGTCGGGCCGCTCCGGCTTGGCGGTCGCCGCGGCGTAGGCGAAGGAGCGCAGCATGCCGGCGACGTCCCGCAGCGGCGAATGCTTCGCCCGGCGCTCCGCCAGCGGGCGCATCGGCTCGCCTTCGAAATCGATGATGAAGAAGTCGCCGCGCGATACCAGAACCTGCCCCAGATGGTAGTCGCCGTGCAGCCGCGTCCGGCAGACCTCCAGCCCCCTGGGGGCCAGATCGTCGAACCGGCGGATCAGTTCGTCGCGGCGGGCCAGCAGGCTTTCAGCCTTCGGACGAACGTCGGGACCAAGCTTGGGCAGTGTCCGTTCCAGCGAATCCAGGGTCTTTCGGGCCATGGTCCGCACCGCTTCGACCCATTCATGCACGGTGGCCTGCGTGACGGGCTCGGGCCGGAAGGCGGGATCATCAGACGGCGCCGCCATCGCGTGGTGCATCTCGGCGGTCCGTTGGCCCAGCTTCCCGACCAGTTTCAGCAATTCGGGATCGGCCGGCGTCCGGGTCCGTTCCAGCACGTATCCCCAGGCGTCTTCCGCGTCGGGAACCAGTGCCTGGACGACGCATAGCGCAGTGGCGCCGCCGCCATCTTCGCCGACACGCTCGATCGATCCCAGCAGGGCAGGGGAGTTGGGGAATTTCGCGACTTCGGTCAGGAAACGTCCAACCTCCAGTTCCGGGTGGGTGCCCTGCTCGAGCTTGCGGAAGCCCTTCAGCATCGCCTTGCCGCCGATGCGGATCGAGGTGTTGGATTGTTCCGTCCGCGACCGTTCGATCGGTTCCACGTCGTCCAGGTCGCCGCCGCTCTGCCGGAACCTCAGGCCGCCGGTCTCCCGCCCTTCCCGCATGCCCTCGACCAGGGCGTTGACGAAGGTGTTGCGGGCGAAGGCGTCGATCAGGAAACCCCGAGGCACCTTTGCCAGGATCGCGGGATCGCCGGCATCCGCCTGATCCTCGCCGACGATCGCCATCGGCAGGAAATAACGCTGCTCGGCGCAGCCGGGCGGGCGGACCAGCAGCGTGGTCAGCAGGACCGGCCCTTCGGCGGTATCGAGCGCCGGCCTGTCGAGTACGGTCACCGCCGGAGCGCCGGCATCCTTGGCACCGTACCAGCGGTGCCGCATCAGATAGGCCGGAAGCACCCGCCTTTGCAGGATATCCAGAGTGTCGCCGCCAAGCGCGGACAGGTCGGAGAGGTCGATGATCGGGATTTGAGCGGCGGACGACGCCATGGGGAGCACCCTTGGTATGAACTGTGTCCGCCCAACCCTTGCAACCCGCCATTGGTTCCTGCCGATCCGTCAAAGGACGAGGCATTCGATCTTGCGCCCGCTTACTACCTCTTCGTTGCTATCGACCTGCGGCCTCCGGCGTTGGAGTGTGCAGGTATGGCGGGTCCTCCGGCTGCGCCTGGGTGTGGGAGGCTTTTTATGACCGATGGCTGCAAGATCCTGATCGTCGAAGATCAGATGCTGATCGCGCTGGATCTGGAGCGGCTGATCGCTGGGATGGACTATCAGGTGTGCGGAATTGCGCGCACCCGGACCGAGGCCTTGCGCCTTGCGGAGGAGCACCGTCCCGACTTGGCCGTCATGGATGTGCGCTTGGCGGATGGCAGCGACGGCATCGCCGCCGCGCGTGAGTTGCGCCAGCGCTTCGGCATCGCGGCGCTTCTGATTTCGGGCCAGATAGACGCGGCCCAGGCCGAACTGGCCGAAGCCTCCAGTTTCTTGCGGAAGCCGTTCGAAGCGCGCCAGCTTCGCCGCGCCATTGCCGACGCGCTCCGCGACCGGCCCGAACCGGTGCCGGAAGCCTAGCGCTCCAGCGTCCGCTCCATACGGTTCGTCTCGCCGCGCAAATCCTGCAACTCACGCCGTCCGAGCGTGTCGAGCTTGCCTTGGCCGTTCAACTGTTCCCGCCTGTTCTGGCTTCCGCGAAGCTGGTCACGGTACAACTCCGCGCGTCCCCGGTCCGCTTGGCTCCGGTCCGGCGGGCCGATCCGCTCGGACGGCGAGGGAAACCGGTAGGGCGCTACGACGTTGCGGTCTGCCGGGGTTTCTGCCAGGGCTGCGCCTAGCGGCAGCAGCGCAGCGGCAATGGCAATGGCAAGAATGGTTTTCATGGAAATCATGTAGGGCCGGTTCCCGCCTGAAACCAGTGCGGGCCAAGCGATCGCGCTCAGATCTGCTTAAGTATTGTGCAGATTGTGATTAAAGACTGCTGCGATTGTCATGTACTGAACATTGACTACCATAGAACTTTTCATTAATTTTATTAAAATAGTTTCACATGGGAATTAGTTGGCGCAGGTGA
>NZ_JCACHA010000714.1:0-11140 GCF_059503625.1 Skermanella sp. | reverse complement strand
GCGGCCGTCCTGGGGCAGGCGGCGCTCGGCGATGTCGAGGCCGGCGAGGATCTTGATGCGGGAGACGACGGCGCGGTGGAGAGCTGCGGCGGGCGGTTCGATCGGGCTGAGGTCGCCGTCGATCCGGAGCCAGAGCAGCGGCCCGGCCTCGTGGCTTTCCAGGTGGATGTCGGAGGCGCGGCTTTCGACCGCCTGGATGATCATGCGGTTGACGAAGCGGACGACAGGGGCCTCGCTGGCGAGATCCTTGAGGCGCTGAAGGTCGTCGTCGGCCGCCGAGGTTGTGACATGGGTGTCGGAGGTGGAGCCGTCGTGGAGCTTGGCGACGGCCTTGCGGATATCCGACTGGGTCGCGACGCGCACCTTTACCGGCAGGTCGAACAGCAGGCTGGCGGCATGCAGGGCCGCCGCGTCCGTCGGGTCGGCGGAGGCGACGACGACATGGTCGTCCTCCAGCCGGAGCGGCAGCAGGCGGGCCTGTTCCATCCAGCGGGTGCTGGCGTCGCCGATCGCCTCGGTCGGCCACTCGTCCGCCTCGACCAGCGGGAGGGAGAGGGTGCGGGCGAGCGTTTCCGCGACGGTGTTCTCGGGGGCGATGCCAAGGTTGACGACGGCGCTGGGCAGGCCGATGCCGCTCTCGGCGGCGGCGCGGCGGGCACGCTCCAGCGAGGCGGCGGTGAGATGGCCGGACTCCAGCAATCCTGCGGCGAAGTCGTCCCCGGCGGTGGCCAGGGAAGCGCTGGACCGCTGGGGGGCTGGCGGGGTCTCGGCGAGGCTCGTCATGGCTGCACCAGTTGGGGAGCGAGGAAGACGACCCAGAGGGCCGCGGAAAGGGCCGGAACGAACGGGATGCGGTCGCCCCAGGCGACCCAGCCCCTATGGACCAGGAATGCGGCGGCGAGAAGGCCGAAGACGCCGGACAGGAACAGGACGCCGGGAAGCGCCGCCAGCCCGACCCAGGCGCCCGCGACAGCGAACAGGCGGACGTCGCCGCCGCCGATGCCGGCGTAGCCGCGCAGGCGCCGGAAGACTTCTCCGAGCAGCCAGATCGCCCCGGCGCCGGCAGCGGCGGCGGCGGCATGGATCAGCATGGCTTCCGGCTCGACCCACCATGTGGCGGCGAGACCGGCCGGGATCAGCGGCAGGGAGATGGCGTCGGGCACTTCCAGATGGCGCAGGTCGATCAACGCCAGCGTCAGCAGGACCCAGCCGAGCAGTGCCGCGAACAGGGACAGGGGAGCCGGCAGCGCCAGGACAGCGGCGGCTCCGGTAAGGGTGGCGGCGATCTCCACTCCGGGGTGGAGGCGGCGCAGGACGGCGGGCGCCGTGTCCGGCTCCCACGCGTCGTCCTGGCCTTCGGGGTCCGGTGGCGGGTAACGGTCCACGGCCATTCCGATCAGTCCGCCGACCAGGGGTCCCAATGCGATTATCAGCAGTTCCATGCCTTCCATCATAAACATACCCGACCGTTCCCGGAATACCGATGCGTGAGGCGTGAGACTGCCCGCGGCGCGACTGCCCATGGAAGGACGGCCCAAAATGGGATTTATTGCATAGTTATGACTTATTGGCGTTTGGGTCGGCCTAACGATCAACTGCACTTTCCCGTAGGAATGGGGCAGTGTCGAAAGTGGTGGAGCCGGATCATTCCTCGCAACCACCTGGATGCGCTTTTCAGGCAAACCGGGTCGGAGTGTTAGGAAAATGGCACTGGATCTATCGATTAACGAAAGTTTCAGCAAAAGATTTAGATCACCTGTTTCGTCACGGTTCTGGATATCGGGCAAACGTTCCATGAAGACACATGACAGGCCGACCCATTCAGGTCTGCGGCTCAGCATTACGGCATGCGCCATGCTGGCGCTTCTGGTGGGGTGTGCGCAGCAGCGCGAATCCCAGGCCAGGATCGACGAGCGCTTCGCCAAACTGATGCAGAGTGATGCCGGCACGGCCGGCAACCAGCCGACGGCGCTGGTTCCGGGCGGCGGGACGGGTACTTCGTCGAGCGTCAGGCGGGACGAGCCGCCGCGCCGTGCGGCGATCGTCGAGCGCGGCGGCTTGCGCATCCAGGTGCCCCAGACCTCCACGCGGCCGACGCTGACGGGCGAGAACGTCGAACTGAATTTCCCCGAGACCGATATCCGCGAATTCTCCCGCGCCGTGCTCGGCGATATCCTGGGGCTGAGCTATTCCGTCGACCCCAGGATCGAGGGCACGGTCAGCATCGACACCCGCGGGCCGATCCCGCGCCAGGACGTGCTGAACGTGGTTGAGCGGGTGCTTCAGATGCACGGCGTCGCCCTGGTGCCGTTCCCCGGCGGCTATCAGGTGGTGCCGGCCGAGGCCGCGCTGGCGAACGGACCGTCGATGGTCGGCGGCATCGGCACCGGTGTCCGCATCCTGCCGCTGCGCCATATCGAGGCGTCCAAGGCGGCCGAACTGCTGGCGCCGCTGACGCCGCGCGGCGCTCTCGTCTCGGTCGAGACCAAGCGGAACGTGCTTCTGCTCGCGGGGTCGCGGCCGCAGCTCGACCTGCTGGAAGCGACGGTGCAGGCGATCGACCTGGACCAGCTTCAGGGCATGTCCTTCGCGCTGAAGCCGCTGCGCTACGCCTCGCCGGCGGCGCTGGCGGAGGAACTGACGTCCATCTTCGGATCGGAGGAGGGGACGCAGGATGTCCGCTTCGTGCCGGTCGAGCGGATGAACGCCCTGGTCATCGTCACGCGCAACGCCGGCAGCATCGACCGCATGCTGTCCTGGGCGGAGCGGCTGGACCAGGAAGGCGGAGGGTCCGACCCCGAGCTGTTCGTCTACCCGATCCAGAACGGCAGGGCCGCCGACCTTGCCACGGCCCTGGGCCAGATCTTCGGCGCGGAACCTACCGGACAGCAGATCGGCGGCGTTGCGCCGGGCTTGCGGTCGCGCCAGCTTGCGCAATCGACCCTGCAGCGCAACCAGGGAGGGTTGGGGCAGGGCGGCGGACTGGGCCAGGGCGGGCTCGGACAGGGCGGCTTGGGCCAGAACGGGCTTGGCGGGCAGAGCGGCCAGGGCGGATTTGGCGGAGGCGGCCTGGGCGGAGGCCTCGGCGGCTTGGGCGGCGGACTGGGTGGACAGGGCGGATCGGGCTTCGGCAGCGGCGACGGCAGCGGCGGGGCGGGCGGCCAGAACGGCAGCGGCTTCACGGCTGTTTCGGCCCCGGGGCTGCGGATCATCGCCGACGACAGCCGCAACGCGCTGATCATCCAGGCGACGCGGCAGCAATTCCGCCGGATGGAAAACGCGCTCAGGCAGCTGGACACCCAGCCGCTCCAGGTGCTGATCGAGGCGACCATCGCCGAAGTCACGCTCAACGACCAGCTTCAGTACGGCCTGCAATGGTTCTTCAACAGCGGCAACTTCACGGCGTTGCTGAGCAGGACGGGCGGGGTCGACGTGCAGCCCCAGCTGCCGGGCTTCGCGGCGGTCTTCAACACGGCCGACGCCCGCGTCGTGCTGAGCGCGCTGGAAGCGATCACCGACGTCCGCGTGATATCCTCGCCCCAGGTGCTGGCGCTGACCAACGAGCCGGCTCTGCTTCAGGTCGGCGACAGCGTGCCGGTCCCTGTCCAGCAGGCCGTCAGCGTCGTCAATCCGGACGCGCCCATCGTCAACTCGGTCCAGTACGTCGATACCGGCGTCACCCTTCAGGTGACGCCGCGGGTCAACGAGAGCGGCATGGTCCGGATGGAGGTCGAGCAGAACGTTTCGGACGCGGCGCGGACGACCACGTCCGACATCAACGCTCCGACCATCCAGCAGCGCCGGATCGCCAGTACCGTCGCGGTCAAGAGCGGCGAGACCATCGGGCTGGGCGGCCTGATCCGCGACAGCGCCAGCGCCGGGCGGGACGGTTTGCCCTATCTGTCCGGGTTGCCGGTGGTGGGACCGCTGTTCGGCACCCGGACGACCGATGTCCGCCGCACCGAACTGCTGATCCTGCTGCGGCCCCGCATCGTGCAGACCGTCCAGGACGCCCGCGACATGACCAACGAGCTGCGGTCCAAGATGCAGGGGCTGCTGCCCGTGGTGCATAGGGAACCTTGAAGGGAGAGCCTTGAGGGAGAGATCGACAGTGAGACCGCCGATGCGCCGGCGCGGGTTCGCGCTGATCGCGGTGTTCTGGATCATCATGGTCGTCGGGCTGTTCGCGGCGATCGTGGTGTCGCGGACCGGCTTCGATCTGGACCGGAGCGGCTGGGCGGCCGGCATGGGCAAGGCGCGGGCGGCGGCCGACGGCGCCGTGGAGGAAGCGGCGTTCCAGCTCGTCGGGCGCATCAACGCCGGGACGCCGGTGCTGAACCTGCTCGATCTCGCCGAATTCGAGGTCAGGATCGACGACGTGCCGGTCCGCGTGACCGTGGCGGACGAGGACGGCAAGATCGACCTCAACGGCGCCCAGCCGGAACTCCTGGCGGTGCTGCTCCAGGCCGTCATGCGGGACAACAAGGGCTTGGCGGCGGAGGATGCGGCCGTTCTGGCCGACCGGATCGCCGATTTCCGGGACATCGACAACCTGCGCCGGCTGCACGGCGCCGAGGACCCCGAGTATCTTGCCGCGGGAGTGGCTGCAGGGGGCAAGGACGCGGCGTTCGACAGCATCGGCGAACTGGGGCAGGTGCTCGGCATGACCCCGGCCCTGGTCGAGGCGCTGACGCCCTATGTCACGATCTACAACGGCCGATCGCAGTTCGATCCGGAGTCCGGGCCGCTGCCGCTGAAGGCGCTGTCGCTAGGCCTGGAAGGCGCCGGCCTCGCCATCGCGGTGGCGCCGTCGCGCCACCGGGTCTTCACGGTCGACGCCGTCGCCGAGTTGCCGAACGGCGTCCTGTTCGAGCGCCGAGCCGTCCTGCGGATCACCGGCGACGCGCGCCAGCCCGTCACGTGGATCGGCTGGCGGCCGGGCGGGGCGATGTAACGCCCGACCCTTCAGGTCACATATGCTGGCCGTTGGCCAGCCGCGTGCCGTCGGCGTCTTCCTTCTGCGCCACTTCGGAGTCGTGACGGGTCGTCTCGACCCGAGGTTCTTCCCCGGGCTTGCCGAGATAGGCCTTCGCCTCGACCGTGTCGGTCTTGAAGACGACGCTCTCGCGCTGGATCGCACTGACTCGCCAGCCGCCGATCTCGCCGCCGAGGGCGACGCGATGCAGGCGGTGGCTTTCGGCCTCGAGCGCCACGATGGCGATGGAGCCTGGGCCGGACAGGGCGATGCCGCGCACGGTCGGTACGGGCAGGTCGGTGACCGCTTCCGGCTCCGCGGCATCGGCCAGCGCCAGGACGGGCTGCTGCGGCGGACGGCGGCCGGGAGTGAAGGGGGGACGGTCACGCAGGGTTTGCACCAGGGCCGCGTCGCCCGACGGTGCGGCGGCGGCAGTCTTGACCGGCTGCGGCGCCGGAGCAGGAGCGACGTCGACCGTGCCGGGGTCCGGTTGCCAGTTCAGCCCGGTGGCCAGTGTCGCGCCGCCGGCGCCCAGCGTCACCAGCGACAGGAGGAGTGCGGGGGAAAAGCGCATCACTTGTGTTCCTCAACGGCCAAAATCTCGAAATCGATCTGCATGTCCACCTGTGTCGCCTCGCGCTCCCCGTACCCGGTGCTTGCCGCCGCGATGTTGAGGTTGCGGACGGCGAGGGACGGATCCTGCCGGCGGGCGGTGTCGAGAAGCTTGACCAGCGCCTGTTCGTCGCCATAGGCCCTGACCCGCATGCCGAGCTGCAGCATACCGTGCTCGCGCCGGGGGGCAAGCGCCTGGACGCTGCGGGCCTGACTTCCGGACTCGGCCATGACCTTCTGGATCAGCGTCTGGAATTCCGCCGTGCCGAGCGCCTCGTTCTCGATACGCAGGACGCCGCTGCGCTGGGCCGCCGCTTTCTCCGCCTCGTCCACGGCTTGCTTCAGGGCGGGGATGCGATCGACCGTCGCGGTCAGGCGGGCGCGCCAGCCCGCCGCGTCGGCAAGCCGGTCCTGCGCCGCCGTCCAGCGGTCGAGCAGCGGCAGCACCGCCAGATTGACGGTGCCCGCCGTGACGCCGGCAAGGATCGCCAGAGCCAGAAGCTTCGACAGCCGGGGCGACAGCCTGGGCGACGACATCCGGGGCGACAGGTGGGGGGACAGGGTGTTCATCGTGCCTCCGGACGGCGGTTTGCGCGGTGTTCGGACTGCGGGCGCTGGGCGGGCGATCTGACGGCCGTGACCGGCGGCAGCGCCGAGGCGGTCCGGGTGTCTCCTTCGACCTCGAAGCCCAGGGAGAACTGCTCGCCGCCGTTGGCGACCGGCGTCACCGCCGCGCGGAAGGTCGGGTTGCGGAACAGGGGCGAGCCTTCGATCACTTCGGCGAGGGCGGCGGCGGACGCGCCGTGCCCGTCCACGTTGATCGTGCCGCCGTCGAAGCGGAAGGCCGTGAAGTGCGTATCGTCGCCGGCGACGCGCGCCAGTTCGGCCAGCAGGACGACGGGGGCGGTGCCGGACAGGAAGGTGTCCAGCGCGGTTTCCCGCGTCGCGATCTCGGTCAGCCGGTTCTCCAGGTCCACCGCCTTGATCGCCTGGGTGCGCAGGGCGGCGACATCGGCTTCGACGCTGTCGGCCATCGATTCCAGACGGAACAGCGGGATCAGCAGACCGGCGATCACCATGCCGATCCCCAGCACCGAAGCGAAGGTCGCCGCATGGCTCATGCGGGTTGTGGCCTGCCGGCCGCCGTGCCGGGGATCGCCGTCCAGCGTCAGCTCGACCTTGCCGACGCCTGAACCGGCGGCTGCTTTGTCCGTGCCGAAATCGACGGCGATGCTGTCCAGCGTCGCACCGGCTCCGTGCAGGACCTCGCGCACTGGGTCCAGCAGGCGCTTAGGCACGCAGACCATGTCCACCTTGAGCTTGCGGCCCGCCGTGTCGCGTTCCCGGATGCGGTAGCCGAGATGGACGTTGCCGGCCTTGAACGGCGTTCGGCGGTCGACCTCGAACCGGAGTGCGGCCGGGACGGCGCGTTCCGCCGCCAGCGGCAGTTCGACCGAAGCCACCACGGCGCGTCCGGCGTCGAACACGACGGCCGCGTGGCGGCGCTTGAGCCGGTGAGCCAGAATCTCGCGGTCCTCGTCCGAAAGCGGCAGCGGAAAGCTTCGCACGGAGCGGGAGGACCGGCGCAGCGTGACGCTCTCGGCGGAGATGTCGAGCCGAAGGGTCGAAGGCGCCATCAGTGCGCGACGCCGGCGGGGGACGCAGCCGCGCAGCTCTCCCGTCCACCATGTCCATCCAGCGGCTGCCGCAGCACCTATCTCGGGCAAATTCATGTCAATATCCCTGGTTCTTCAATATGACGAGGATGGGGGGCCACGCTTGCGCGGCGCCTCCTTCGAAATTCATCTGGATCATGGCCGGCAGGCGCGGACCCGGAGCCCATGAGTCGTGCCATCCCCGGTCGTCCGATCCGTCCCAGTAGCGGAACGAGACACGGCTTACGCCTTCGAGCATCAGGCGCTGGTCGACGGGCGCGTCGCCGCCGGGACGCAGCGGCTGCCATGTCGCCAGCAATCCGCCCGGCGCCTGTGCCAGCGTCATGACATGGGGACCGGCCATGCCGAAGCGCTCCGGCAGATCGGTCACGAAGCGGACGGATGCCGGCTCGCCGGCGAATACCAGGGGGGCACGCTCCCGCCGGCTGGAGCGGATGGGCATGGATGTCTCCAGCCAGTCCGCGATCTGGTGGCGGACCAGGAAGGAGTGCCCGCCGTCGCCGCGGGGAGCCGCGGCGCGGGCGGCCAGCGCTATGGCCTGCTGGCCGGCAACCATGATGAAGGCGAGAAGCGTCATCGCCACCAGCATTTCCAGCAGGGTGAAGCCTGGGCGGCAGGTCACTTGGCCGCTCCGGGAACGATCCGGCGGCCGGTCAGCGTGATGCTCTGGCTGCCTCTCATGGAGAGCCACGAGACATCGGCCCTGATATCGACGATGCCGGCGGCGGCCTGGCCCGACGAATTGGCGACGGTCCTGACGCAGCAGGTGGAGACCCGCCACGAGAACCCGGCCGGGGTATGGCCCTCCGCCGCTTCCTTGGCCGGAAGCGGAATGGTGCGCCCGGCCTCGGTCAGCAGCCGTTCGGCCAGCAGCACCGCTTCCTCGGTCCGCGACGCGCGCTCGGCCACGAGGCTGCCGAGCGAAATGCGCGGCATCAGGGCGCCCAGCGCGATGCCGAGGATGGCGAGCGCCACCAGCACTTCGATCAGGCTGAAGCCGGGACGGGCGGTGCGGAGGGGAAGGGCGGCGTCAGTCACGGACTTCGACCCTCCCGCTCAGCCAGTCGGCGGCTATCCGCGTCGGCTTGCCTTCGCTTCCCGGCATGTCGAGGAGGATGGTGCCGCCCGACGACCCGCCGTCCGGATAGAACCGGATCGCGGATGTCGCCGCATCGCGGACCGTGGCGCCGTCGACCCCGAGGACGCTGATGCCGGCATCCGGCAGCCGGCCCCGCGGCCCGGTCGGGATGGTACGCCATGTCCGGTCCTTGACGTCGAACAGGACCTCCACCGGGCTGCGCGTCGCCACCGCCATGAAGCGGGCACGCGACAGTCCGGAACCCAGTTCCTTGACGGCGGCGCGGTCCCTGGCCCCATCCGCCCAAGCGCCGCCGAGACGCGGCGCCGCCAGCATCGCCAGTCCCATGACCGTGATCACCACGAGCAGTTCGAGAAGGGTGAAGCCGGCGGGCCGGGTCATCTTACCAGCTACCCAGGTCCTGGTTTTCACCGGTGCCGCCGGTGGCGTTGTCGGCGCCCAGCGTGAACACCTCGACCTCGGCCCGCTCGCCCGGCGTGCGGTACTGGTACTCGCGGCCCCAGGGATCCTTGATCATGTCGGGCTTGCGCAGGTAGGGGCCGTTCCAGCGCTGCGCGCCGTTAGGCCGCTGCACCAGGGCCCGCAGTCCATCCTGGGCAGCCGGATAGCTGCCGGTATCGAGCCGGTACATATCGAGCGTGGTCGAGATGTTCTGGATCTGAAGCTTGGCGGCGTCCACCTTGGCGCCGCTAAGGTAGCGCGCCACAGCCGGAGCCGTCACTGACGCCAGCAACCCCAGGATCACAAGAACCACCAGCAGTTCGAGAAGGGTGAAGCCGGCGGCGGCGGCTGGGCGTTTACGGTTTGCCCGGCGCGCTTCAGTCGGATTGTGACCGGTCGGGTGGCGGCGCGCCTGTAGTCTGGCGGTCCTCATTGTCTGTTCTCCAGCATTCTATCTGCAAAGCGATGTGCAGTGTCCCTAATGGCAGGACGGGCTGGAGAACAGCATATTCCAGAATGAAGCGGGTTTGTGCTGGATTACTGCTAAAGAAAAACGACTATTCAAGCCGGGTGTCAGACTGTACCGAAGTGATGCCTAACCTGTTCCGCCAGAGTTCCCAATTCCGGTTTCTCCAATGCGCCCACCACGATATAAAGGTATCCGCCTGCATCCCATGCAGCTACTCTAATACCTTTGCCCGGATCATATTCGACTGGCTTCGTTTCGGGCTGATCCGACTTCGTGATGCAGATGGCGATCGGCTGCCGGCCCGGCGCCGTATAGAGGAGCTGCGCTATGGCCTGTCCATCCTCCGCCAGCAGCCGGCCGCCTTCGAAGGCCCATCCTTCCTGCGACAGGTCGGGCACGGAAAGGGTGCGTTGCAGCCTGGAGCCCAGCCATTCCTCTATGTGGTCCTTGCGGGAGGCGGGTACCTCGGCCAGATGCTCGGTCTCCCTCGCATAGACTTCATGGTATGCCGCGACGTCGGCCATGAACCCGGCACGCTCGTCCGATACGAAAGGGTTCATGAACAGGCCGGCGCCGACCATCAGCGCGAGCGCCGCCGCAACCGCCAGCCCTGAGATCATGGGATGGTTCCGGATGACCCTATGCCGGAACGAAGGCTTCAGGGGAACGACGTTGTTCCTGATGTCGCCATCGTTCAGGTTGCCGTCGCCCAGAGCGCCGTCTCCCGGTGCGCCGTCGCCGAAGGCGGCGCGCAGCAGGGCGGCGGTGTCCTCCATGTCCTTAACCTTACCCTGGGCAACAGGGTCCTGCGCCACCCGCGCCTTCACGGACGCGCGCGTTTCCGCGGACAGTTCCCCATCCACGTATGCTACGAGCAACTCGTCGGTCAACTCGATCATAGCTGATTCGTGCCGCGCCACATCGCCGGGCAAGGTTCCCGGCTGGCATTCGGTCGCGCCTTTCCGTTCGTTACTTCGGTCGTGTCCGTGATCCATGGTCGCTCTGCCGCTCGTAGTTCCGGCCAAGGTACTTTGCTGGATCAGCCGATATTCTGTACAAGCCTGGAGCCTTCTCCAGCTTGCGACTGCCGCATGCGTGAAGCAAGCGCCAGCCGCGCCCGCGCCAGCCGGCTCATCAGCGTGCCGACGGGTATCGCCAGCACGCCCGCGGCTTCCTGGTAGCTCATTCCCTCGACACAGACCAGCATCAAGGCCGCGCGCTGCTCTACCGGAAGCTTCGCCATTTCGAGGCGCACCTTTGCCAGGGTGGACCTTACGCCGATCGTGTGCTCGCCGTTTTCACCCGCGATTTCCAGACCGGCCTCGATCGGTTCCGAGAGCTTGTTGCGCATGCTGCGCTTCTCGTCGATCCAGGCATTGTGGATCACTCTGTACATCCAGCTCTCCAGGCACAGAATGCCGTCGTAAGCGTCCGGTTTTTTCAGCAGCCGTTCGCACGCCTGCTGCACCAGATCGTCGGCGGCATCCCTGGAACCGGTCAGGACGCGCGCAAAACGTTGCAGCTTCGGCAAGATTGTTATGAGTTTTTCTTTCACGGCCTTGCCATATATTGAGAAAGCCCAGAGGTAATATTGTTTCTACTCTTCCTTCCCGTCGACTCCCCCTTCGAGCGGGCAGGCATTTGTGAAAAGACATTATGACAATTACCGAGCTTTTCCATGGGCAGAATAAGGACAATACCAATGGTTGGTAACGGCATAAGTTTTTCGGGGTAGGGAGATTTAGGGAATCTCCAAAAGAACGGTATATCCAAAGAAGTACAGGGCGAGCTGAAACCAGGCAGGGCCATGTCGTCGATCCCTAATAGGGCTTGTCAGAATCGTTTTGCAAGTCGATGCAAATGGTTCG
>NZ_JCACHA010000713.1:0-11168 GCF_059503625.1 Skermanella sp. | reverse complement strand
CATCATGGGAGACCTCATCGTCCAGGCCCGCTGGGTCGTCACCGGCACGGCGGACCGCCATACCCCCGTCGTGATCGACCGGGGCGCCGTCCTGTCCAAGGACGGCGTGGTATCGGCCACCGGCACGCTCGACGAGATGAAGAAGCTGGCGCCGGGCGCCACCGTCAAGATCTACCCGAACCACGTCATGCTGCCGGGCTTCGTCAACAGCCATCACCATGTCGGATTGACCCCGTTGCAGCTCGGCTCGCCCGACTATGCGCTGGAGCTTTGGTTCGCCGGGCGGATGCCGGCGCGCAAGATCGACCTGTACCTCGACACGCTCTATTCCGCCTTCGAGATGATCGCGTCGGGCGTCACCACCGTCCAGCATATCCACGGCTGGATGGCCGGCGGCTACGGCGCGATTCACGGCGCCGCCAGCAAGGTGCTGAACGCCTACCGCGACCTCGGCATGCGGGCGTCCTATTGCTACGCGGTCCGGGAGCAGAACCGGCTGGTCTACGAGGCCGACGAGGAGTTCTGCGAGAAGCTGCCGAAGCCGCTCGGTCCCGAACTGCTGACTTACCTCAAGTCGCAGGCGATGCCGTTCGCCGACTTCCTGACCCTGTTCGACCAGTTGACGGAGGAGAACCGCGGCCAGCGCCTGACCCGCATCCAGCTTGCTCCGGCCAACCTGCACTGGTGTACCGACGACGGCCTGCTGGCGCTGAACGAGAAGTCCAAGGCGGCCAACGTGCCGATGCACATGCACCTGCTGGAGACGGCGTACCAGAAGGAATACGCGATGCGCCGCACCGGCAAGACCGCCGTCCGGCACCTCCACGACCTAGGCCTGCTCGGCCCGCGCATGACGCTGGGCCACGGCGTCTGGCTGACCGAGGAGGATATCGACATCACGGCGGATACCGGCACCTGCATCTGCCACAACTGCTCCTCCAACTTCCGCCTGCGCTCCGGCATCGCGCCGCTGAACCACTACGAGAAGAAGGGCGTCACCGTCGGCATGGGCCTGGACGAGGCCGGCATCAACGACGACCGCGACATGTTGCAGGAGATGCGGCTGGCGCTGCGCGCCCACCGGACGCCGGGGATGGACGACGACGTGCCGACCTGCCCGCAGGTGCTGCGGATGGCGACCGAATCAGGAGCCAAGACCACCGCGTTCGGCGAGGAGATCGGCCGGCTCGATCCGGGCCGCTACTTCGACGCCGTGCTGATCGACTGGAACAAGGCGACCTACCCGTACCAGGACGACGACGTGCCGATGCTGGACGCCGTGATCCAGCGCGCCAAGACCAGCGCCGTCGATGCCGTCTATATCGACGGCGACCTGGTCTACGCCGATGGGCGCTTCACCCGGATCGACCGCGACCAGATCCTGGCCGAGATCGCCGAAACGCTGTCCAAGCCCCGCACCCCGGACGAACTTGCCCGCCGCGAACTGGGCCGCGCCGTGTTCCCGCACGTCAAGGCGTTCTACGACGGCTACATCCGGGAAGGGGAGGGGAAGCCGTTCTACACCCAGTCCTCAGCCTTCTGAGTTGACCGTCGCCGTGAAGCCTGTAACGGGCTTCACAGCGACGGCGGGCGGCGGTCGTTAATGTCTTGGTAACGAAGCAACACGCCACCCCACCGGAGAGGCCTTGAATGTCACTGATCGAAGTCCAGCCCCGGCACGCGGCCAGCCTCTCCGGTTATGCTCCCGTCAAGCGCCTGTTCGACATCGCCGCCGCCGTTTCGCTGCTGATCACGCTGCTGCCGCTGCTGCTCCTGATCGCGGCGGCGGTGAGGCTGGAGACGCGAGGACCGGCGCTGTTCCGTCAAGCGCGCTGCGGCGCCGGCTCTAAGACCTTCCCGGCGCTGAAGTTCCGCACCATGCATGTCGACGCCGAGGCCCGCCTTGCGGAGATACTGGCCGCCGACGCCGATTTGCGGCTGGAGTACCAGCGCCATCACAAGCTGCGCGACGATCCCAGGATCACCCGCCTCGGCCGCATCCTGCGGCGCACCAGCCTGGACGAGCTGCCGCAGCTCTGGAACGTAGTGACCGGCGACATGAGCCTGATAGGTCCGCGTCCCTACATGCCGCACGAACTGACGCCGCATCCGGCGGCCCGGTCGGCGATAGCCTGCGTCAAGCCGGGCATCACGGGCCTGTGGCAGGTTTCAGGCCGCCATCGGACCACGTTCGAGGATCGCCTCGGCTACGATATCGCCTATGTCGAGCGCTACTCGCTCCGGCAGGACATGGTCATTCTGCTGCGGACGGTGAAGGTCGTTCTCACGGCCGACGGCATCTGAAAGCGCTGGGACATCGGCGGGATTGGAGACAATTTGCCGGAACAGCTGTTGTCGTTGCAGTCGAAATAATCTGAGGGGGGAGCGATGACTCCTTTGTACCGGACCATCCTTCATGCCTCCGGCGGTACTTATTACCAGGGAGAGCCCATTTCCCTCGCCGATGCCCAGATGATGCTGAGCAACGATATCGCCGAGGGCAAGGTCGAGGTCGGCGCTTTCTTGAAGATCGACGAGGATGCTTTGATCCTTGAGCCGGCAAATGCCAAACCATAATGGGAAGTCACCGACTGCCCAGCTCTTTTTCCTTTTACCTTTTTTTTTATCTTACAAAATAATCGTGCGAGAGCATGATTGTCGCAATCTATGACGGCAACTTTCAGGTGTAACCGTATATGACAAAAAAGGGCCCCTTCTGGTTGCGAATGCTGATCATCATGGTTCTTTCCTTGTTCGCCTGGGCGATCATGATCTTGTTTGCGGCACTGATATGGAGTGTCGGTAAATTTTTACTCCTGGATTGGCTTCGCCGCCCGATCCCGAGATAAAATTTCGATGGGATGGTCATCAAAGGTCACTAAATCGAGCCGAAGGTCACTGATTCCGATCATGACGTCACTATCGGCCGTCACAGGCACGCGCTTCGATTGCTTATCATAAGTTTTTGCAGGGATTCCGGGTGTTGGCCGGGAGCGTTATAGCAGATCGGTTGCGGAAATTCAATCCGGCAACCGGCTCGCAGCCACTTGGCCGGCGGCTGCCGCCAACTGCTCCTCGATCGTCCGGATCCAGTCGGCGGGGATGCCTCGTTGCACGCGGACATCCCAGATTAGCCGGAGATTGCGGGCGGAAGTTTCCGGTTCCCACGGTTCGCGTACCGCTGCCAGGGCGCTGGTCAGCGCGTCCCGCGCCGCTACGGCGTCGTTGGCCAGCACCGCCAGTTCCAGCAGCGTGGCATGGTCCCAGTAATCGGGGCTCCTCCCGGCAAGCCGGCGCTTGACCGCATAGCGCACGACCGGCAGCAACTCCGCCTGCCGCGGATCGACGGGATCCATCATTTCCATCAGGGTAACGGCGTTGACGCCGGGATACGCGTCACGCCAGTCGGCTTCGAAACCGGCCAGATAGGCGGCGATCGCATCGTGCAGATGGTCGAAGGCGGCAGGCTCCCCGTTGCTGAGCGCCTCCTCCCAGCGGTCCTTGTGGATGCGCCCCAGGATGCCGTTGGTTTCGCTGGATGGCCCGCGTTCGGCGATCAGATCCTCGATAACTCTCCGTGCATCGCCGGGACGTCCGGCACGGTTGAGGGCGAAGCCGAGCTGCTCCCGGACCAGGGTGGTGCATCGCAGTTCCGGCGCCATCCCGGCGGCAAGCCCGATCATGTGCCCCCAGGCTCGCACCGCGCGATACGACAGGAGGAGATCGACGACCAGCGCGGGGTCTTCGTCGGCAACGCTCATCCGCGCTTCCAGGGCCGCCAGGGCTTCGACCCCCGCGGCACGGGCGATGGCCATTTCCTCCTTGCGCTCACTGTCATAGGCGACCCGCTGGCGGAACACGTCGGTCTTCAAGCGGGCGATGTCAGGCGGCGTGAAATCGGAAAGGAGCCGATACAGCGGACTGTCCACGCGGGACAGCGGGCTGTCCACGCGGGACAGCGGGCTGTCCACGCGGGACAGCGGGCTGTCCACGCGGGACAGCGGGCTGTCCGCGCCTTGGCTTCCGCAATCCTTCAGTCGCCGCAAGAGGGCCGCGACGTTATGGCCGGCATCCGACGGCCGCCCGGCGGCATCGATGGCATAGGGCAGGGCGAGCAAAGCCTCGGCATCTAGGGGAAGCGGTGCGCCCTCGCGGAAGAGCAGGACGGTCGAACTCGGCCGGACGCCATGGCGGATGCCCAGTTCATAGCAGACGGCCGGGTCCGCTCCGGTCAGATCGGCGATCATGACGTCGCACAGGATGAGACGTTCCAGCATGGGCTTGTGGACGACCCCGCCGGCATGTCCCTCATCGGCGCGGATCGGCTCGAGCCCCGCGGCTTCGATGGCCGGCAGGACGATCTCGGCATAAACGGCATCGAAATCGATCTCGCGGCCTTTACCGTCGCGCTTTCGGCCGAACGGCATCATGACGAAGCACAAGGAACCCATGGGACTTCTTTCTAACCTGATGCGCCGGCAGTGCGGCAAAGCCCGAAAATCCCGACCTGTCGAACAGAACTGGATTGCAATGTCGATGCCGGGCTGAAGAGGCCCGACATCAACGCGCCGACAGGTCGGAACTTTCCGCCTTCGGTGTCAGACTGCCGAACAGCTTGCCAGCCTCGCCGGTCAAATCCAAGCCGGGACCGAAGAAACCATTCTCCGTCGTCCACCAATACCGATAGCGCCACAGTTGCCGCAGCGTAGATTCGATAGGGAAACCGTCCTTGGCGTGCATCCGCGTCCGGTCGACCAGTTGCTTCAGGGCGTCCGCCGCACGGTCAAGCATCTCCGGCTGCCCGGCCAACGGTGCCAGGAGATAGGTTTCGGCAAGCGTGCCGGCAGCCCAGTAATCGGTGGGATCCTCCATCGCGATCTTTGCGGCGGCCAGAGTGCCGAACCAGAACTCCCGGTCTTCGATGACTCCGGCGATCGCCGCGGACAGCGCGAGCATCTGCACGCCCGACCAGTGATGCGACATGTTTCGGCGAAACGCCTGCCGATACCAGTCATGGCTCCGCGCGAGCGCATGCTTCATCTCGGCGTGCCGTTCAGCCGTGCGCTCGACCTCCCACAGGCGGAAATGCACTTCGGCCAGCCGTTTCTCGGCGCTCCCGAGGAGGCCCAGGTTCTCCTCCAGCACGCCCTTGCGTCCGCTGGCCTCGGCATGCCCGCGGCGATGCTCGAGCCGTTCGATCCGGTCCCGGATCTGCGTCCCGATGCCGCCAAGCACCCTTGGACTCGGAACGCCGCTCGGACCAGGGTTCGTGACGACATAATCGAACCAGTGCTGAGCGGTGCGCAAGGAAGCCAGATCGGCTTCGAGAGCCACGTCGATCAGATGGTCGGGATAGGTATCGGGCAGCCGGACGTAACCGACCAGACCGGCCCAGTCATGGCCGATCCGGGCGCGCTGCTCGTACAGGCTGCCGCGCGCCGAGTGCAAGGCGGCCCTGACGTCACTGCCCCGGAACAGCGAGGCAAAGAAGTGCTCGACGAACAGGGTCGAACCGGAAACGGTGATGGGGAACTGGCAGCAGACCACCACGGGAATGCCGGCGCCGTGAAACGTCTGGGCCAGGCTGAACTTCGGCAGGATGGTGTTCGTCTCGTTCCCGCCATGGCACGCGGCGAACGTCACGACGCAGACATCGTCGAGGATCGGCCGCATCGCATCGACGATCCGGCTCCCCTCGACCGCATCGATCTTTCCATCCGACTTACCATGCAGGGCAAGTCCGTAACGTAGGTCATAGCTTGGGCCGATGGCGATGCCATGGGCAAGGAAATGAGCATGCGTGAACGGCTTGCCGCTATCGGCCGCTTCCTTGCAGACCGCCCGGATGCTGTCGAGGCTTGCCTCTTCGATGATCGTCAGGATCCCCGCCTCGGGCGGGGCAGCCTGAGGAAGCCCCTTCGGAGGTTCGATCCAGGGTCTCAGCGCGTTCTTCAAGGCCGCTACGTGCCGGTCGGCGGGGATCTTCAAATTGGACGGCGCCGCCGCTACGAAGAGCACGCGCGGCTTGGCCCGCCAGCGCGTCAGGCGATGCTCGCACTCCAGCCGGTTGCGCCGGGTGATCTCGATATCCCGATCCGTCCTGGCGAACAGCCATCGTCCCGCGCCGTCCTTCGCCAGTTCGAAGGGCAGGGCCGCAAGTTCCCCGGCGCTCAGGACCAGATCGATCTGCACCGGCGTCCCCGGCGATCCGATGTCCTCCAATTCCAGGACATCGGTCACGACGGCGCTCAGCGCTTCCAGCGCCTGTGCGCGGACATGGGGATTAGCGTCGGAATTCAAATCCTGGATGTGGTGATAGAATTGAACCTGATCGAGAGGGACGTTGAACTCCCTGACCGGCTTGTCGCCGACTTGCACCATATAGGAGAAGTCGGGGCGGAACATTCCCTGGTCGGGTCCGTGTCGGAGCAGTTCGATCCGGATGCTGGTGTACCGGCTTGAACCATAAGTTGTGAATTTTTTCATGATTATTCAATCACCGATACACTTCGTGTAATTTCATTCCCTATTTTATCGTATTTATATCCAATGAACTCAAGATTTAATGTTTATGTTTAACGGGATGCCAAAGATGGCGGATAACAGCCGGGAACCGGTGACGGTGGCGATGTTCGCCACTACGCCTCATCCTGCCCAGGACATCGTGCTTTCAGCCGGGTTTTCGGAGTAGCATTCTCCTTCCGAATACCATCCGAGACAAACGCGCGGCTTCAGTTGTTGCTTCCGAACCGATGTCCTACTCGCCAGCCGAGTCGAGACCGGTCGTGCGTCCGGAAATCCGGACATAAAAGCAACCCTTTGTCCGAACTATCAGAAAGATCCTTCTGTTTATCACGCAACAAGATTAGAAAGTTACTTGTTCGTTAACAGGTTAGCTTTCGACCCGCAGCTCAACGTCCATTGGCACAGATCATGCTGACATACCTGTAGGAACCCGCAGTTCCTTGGGTTAGCCGATACAGAAGAGCTTCAAGCCTTTTCTCCGAAAGAGGCTGAAATAACGAGGGGGGACATCAATGAACAAGATCAGCGACAATGATCCGTTGGAAACTCAGGAGTGGCGTGAAGCTCTTGCTTCCGTGCTGGAATTCGAAGGCCCGGACCGGGCGCACTTCCTCCTGGACGAGTTGTTCACCGAAGCCCGGCGCAAGGGGACGCCGGTGCCCTATTCGGGTACGACACCCTATCTCAACACGATAGCGCCCGACCGCGAGCCCCGGCATCCAGGCAACCGCGCGATCGAGCACAAGATCCGCTCGCTGATCCGCTGGAACGCGCTGGCCATCGTGCTGCGCGCCAACAAGGAGTCGTCGGAACTCGGCGGCCACATCGCCAGCTTCCAGTCGGCGGCCACCCTGTACGATACCGGTTTCCAGCACTTCTGGAACGCACCCACGGACAAGCACGGCGGCGATCTGGTCTATATCCAGGGACACTCGTCACCCGGCGTCTATGCCCGCGCCTTCCTGGAAGGCCGCTTGACCGAGGAGCAGTTGCTCAACTTCCGCGAGGAAGTGGACGGCAACGGGCTGTCGTCGTACCCGCACCCGTGGCTGATGCCGGACTTCTGGCAGTTCCCGACCGTGTCCATGGGCCTGGGGCCGCTGATGGCGATATATCAGGCGCGCTTCCTGAAATACCTGCACCATCGCGGTCTTGCCGATACGGCGCCCCGCAAGGTCTGGGCCTTCATGGGCGACGGCGAGATGGACGAGCCGGAGAGCCTGGGCGCCATCTCGCTCGGCGGGCGCGAGAAGCTGGACAACCTCGTCTTCGTGATCAACTGCAACCTCCAGCGCCTGGACGGTCCGGTACGCGGCAACGGCAAGATCATCCAGGAACTCGAAGGCGACTTCCGGGGAGCGGGCTGGAACGTCATCAAGGTCCTGTGGGGCAGTTCCTGGGACCCGCTGATCGCGGCGGACACCGACGGGCGCCTGCTGCGCCGCATGGAGGAATGCGTCGACGGCGAGTTCCAGGACTTCAAGTCCAAGAACGGCGCCTATGTCCGCGAGCACTTCTTCGGCAAGGACCCGGAACTGAAGAAGCGCGTCGCCGGCATGTCCGACGAGCAGATCTGGAGCCTGACGCGCGGCGGCCACGATCCCAGCAAGGTCTACGCCGCCTATGCCGCCGCCGTGGCGCACAAGGGCCAGCCGACCGTGATCCTGGCCAAGACGGTCAAGGGCTACGG
Organism: Skermanella sp.; assembly: GCF_059503625.1. Taxonomy (NCBI): domain Bacteria; kingdom Pseudomonadati; phylum Pseudomonadota; class Alphaproteobacteria; order Rhodospirillales; family Azospirillaceae; genus Skermanella; species Skermanella sp. The sequence goes on along the minus strand of NZ_JCACHA010000713.1, from coordinate 2,953 downwards.
CATGGGCGAGGCCGGCGAAGGCCAGAACATCACCCATCAGCAGAAGAAGATGGGCGAGGCGGTCCTGAAGGAGTTCCGCGACCGCTTCAGCCTGCCGGTCACCGACGAGCAGATCAAGGACGTGCCGTTCGTCAAGCTGGCCGAGGACAGCCCGGAGATGGCCTATCTGCGCGAGCGCAGGGCGGCACTTGGCGGCAGCCTGCCGTCACGCCGGCGGAAGTCGGAATCGCTGCCGATCCCGCCGCTCTCGACCTTCGAGGCCCAGTTGAAGAGCACCGACGGACGCGAGATCTCCACCACCATGGCCTTCGTCCGGGTGCTCAACACGCTGCTGCGCGACAAGCAGATCGGCAAGCGGATCGTCCCGATCGTGCCGGACGAAAGCCGCACCTTCGGCATGGAAGGCATGTTCCGCCAGTTCGGCATCTTCAGCCAGGTAGGCCAGCTCTACCAGCCCGAGGACGCCAAGCAGCTGATGTACTACCGCGAGGACAAGAACGGCCAGATCCTTCAGGAAGGCATCAACGAGCCGGGTGCGATGTCGTCGTGGATCGCGGCGGCGACGTCGTACAGCACCAGCAACACGCCGATGATCCCGTTCTACGTCTACTACTCGATGTTCGGGTTCCAGCGGGTCGGCGATCTCGCCTGGGCCGCCGGCGACATGCGGGCGCGGGGATTCCTGATCGGCGGCACTGCGGGACGCACCACGCTGAACGGCGAGGGTTTGCAGCACGAGGACGGCCACAGCCACATCTTCTCGTCGGTGATCCCGAACTGCGTGTCGTATGACCCGACCTTCTCGTACGAGGTCGCGGTGATCATCCAGGACGGCCTGCGCCGCATGTATGCCGAGCAGGAGGACGTGTTCTATTACCTGACGGTGATGAACGAGAACTACGAGCACCCCGCCATGCCGGAGGGGGCCGAAGCCGGCATCCTCAAGGGCATGTACCTGTTCAAGGAAGGGCAGGGGGCGAAGAGCGAAGCGCGCCGGGTCCAGTTGCTGGGCAGCGGCACGATCCTGCGGGAGGTCATCGCGGCGGCCGACCTGCTGGCGGAGGACTGGGGCATCGCGTCGGATATCTGGAGCGTGCCGAGCTTCACCGAGCTTCGCCGCGACGCGATCGACGCCGAGCGCTGGAACCTGCTGCACCCGACCGAAGCGCCGCGCCAGAGCCATGTCGAGAAGTGCCTGAGCGGCCGGGGCGGGCCGGTAGTGGCGGCGACCGACTACATCAGGCTGTTCGCCGACCAGATCCGGACATGGGTGCCGGGACGCTACCGGGTGCTGGGCACCGACGGCTACGGCCGCTCGGACTACCGCCGCAAGCTGCGCCACTTCTTCGAGGTGGACCGCCACTGGGTCACCGTCGCGGCGCTCAAGTCGCTGGCCGAGGAAGGGGCGATCGAGCCCAAGGTGGTGGCCGACGCGATCCTGAAATACGGGATCGACTGCGAGAAGCCGAACCCGATGACGGTCTGACCGGTGACGGTTTGAAACGGGCGCTGAAGTAAGAAACGGGGAAGGAAACGACGATGACTGCCATGACCGAAGCCCGAGCGACAGGCACGACACAGGTGAGCGTGCCCGATATCGGGGACTTCAAGGACGTCCCGATCATCGAGATCCTGGTCAAGGAAGGCGACGCGATCAACGCCGAGGACCCGCTGCTGACGCTGGAATCCGACAAGGCGACGATGGAAGTGCCGGCTCCATCCTCCGGCACCGTGGAGAAGATCCTGGTCAAGGTCGGCGACAAGGTCAGCGAGGGCACGCCGATCCTGACGTTCAAGGGCGGCGACGGCGCCATGACCCAGCCGCCCTCGCTGGTCAGCCAGCAGGAGCCGCCACCGCAGGCCCAGCCGGTGGCGGTAGCGAACACCAACCCGCCGCCATCCCAGGCGGCGGCCTCCGCCGAGCGGGGAACCGGCGCCACGACGTCAGGCGCGCCCGATTTCGGCAACGTCCACGCCAGCCCCAGCGTGCGCCGGGTGGCGCGGGAACTTGGCGTCGACCTGACCAAGATGAAGGGCACCGGCGAAAAGGGCCGCATCACCAAGGACGACGTGCTCAGCTTCCTGAAAGGGCCGAGCGCCGCGCCGGCGGTGGCCGCACCCTCCGGCGGGTCCGGGATCCCGGACATCCCGGCGGTCGACTTCTCCAAGTTCGGGCCGATCGAGACCAAGCCGCTGCCGCGCATCAAGAAGCTGTCCGGACCGCACCTGCACCGCGCTTGGCTGAACGTGCCGCACGTCACCCACAACGACGAGAGCGACATCACCGAGATCGACGCCTACCGGAAGGAACTGGACACCGCCGCCAAGGAAAAGGGCTACCGGGTGACGCTGCTGGCCTTCCTGATGAAGGCGGCAGTCTCGGCGCTGCGGGAGTTCCCGGAGTTCAACGCCTCGCTGTCGCCGGAAAAGGACAGCCTGATCTACAAGAAATACTACCATATCGGCATCGCCGCCGACACGCCGGAGGGTCTGGTGGTGCCCGTCATCCGGGATGTCGACCGCAAGGGCATCCACGAGCTGAGCAAGGAGCTGGGCAGTGCGTCCAAGCGGGCGCGCGACGGCAAGCTGAGTTCGGCCGACATGCAGGGGGCGTGCTTCACGATCTCCAGCCTGGGCGGCATCGGCGGCACCAGCTTCACGCCGATCGTCAACGCGCCGGAGGTGGCGATCCTGGGCGTCGTCCGCTCCAAGATGGCCCCGGTGTGGAACGGCACGGAGTTCGTGCCCCGGCTGATGCTGCCGGTGTCGCTGTCCTACGATCACCGGGTGATCGACGGAGCGCTTGCGGCGCGCTTCTCACGGCATCTCTGCCACGTGCTGGAGGATGTCCGCCGGCTGGTCCTGTGACCGCCGGTACCGTCCCCCAATAGACTGGAGAGCTGCCCATGAGCATGATCGAGATCCGCATCCCCGATATCGGCGACTTCAAGGA
>NZ_JCACHA010000712.1:0-11282 GCF_059503625.1 Skermanella sp. | reverse complement strand
GCATACAGGATAGCGGGATCGTCGGTCGCTTGACGAGCCGCCTCGATCATCCGGTCGGATATGTCGACGGCAAGCACGCTCGACGCTCCCACCTTCCGGACATACCGCGCCACATGACCGAAGCCGCACCCGAGATCGAGCACCCGCTTGCCTGCGAGGTCGGACATCAGCGAACGGATCGCCGGCTCTTCCATCACCTTGTTCAAGCCGGTTTCGCTCCACCGGAGCTTGCTGTAACCTTCAAAGAACAAGGCATCGTTGTAGATGTTCTGGTCTGGCATCCGAAAGCTCCGGACCGGCTGCCCCGTCCCTAGATTGGAACAGCCGGGCAGCCTGTCGCTTAGTACGCTTTTGAATGACATGGACCGGGTTTAGATGTCTATCCGGTAACAGTGCGGCAATTTATCTGTAACCTAAGGATGCCGACATCTTCGATCACGCTTTCTACCGAGCCTTGACCGTATGATCGTCTCGCAACCGTTGCGCCAGCTCCGGCGTGACCTGACCGTCGACAGGCAGGTTGGCTTCCCGCTGGTACTGGCGGATGGCATCGCGGGTACGGGCGCCGATGCGGCCGTCCACGGCTCCGACATAGAAGCCTCGCATGGTCAAGCCTTCCTGAACTTCGGTCTCGACCGTCGGCGTCGCCGGCCTTGAGCGGGCGAAGACCTTGGGAAGGTGGAAACTGACATGATCGAGCAGTTCCTGGCTGGGACAGCCGGTAACGGGCAGCCTGGCTGCCCGCTGATAGGTCCGGATCGCCTCCGCCGTCTTCGGTCCGAAACGGCCGTCGATTCCACCGGGATCGAAGCCGTTGACGGCCAGTTCGCGCTGTATCCCCTCCACCATGGGGGTTTGGGTCGTCGCGCAGGCGGCCCATGCCGGACCGTCCGCCGTCAGTGCCAGCAACATCGCGCCGGCACACAAGCCCATACCCTTCATTCGAGACACCTCATTTCCGGTTGGCACACCGTCAGGCCGCTTCGCTGTCCCCCTGCCCCTTGATCCGCTGGGCCAGGGCGGCAGCCAGGAACTCGTCGATATCGCCATCCAGCACGGCACCGCTCTGGCTGGTTTCGACACCGGTTCGAAGATCCTTGACCATCTGGTAGGGCTGCAACACGTAGGAGCGGATTTGGTGCCCCCAGCCGATGTCCGACTTGGTGGCCTCCAGCGCCGCCGCCGCGTCCTCCCGCTTCTTCAGTTCCGCTTCGTACAGACGGGCGCGGAGCATGTCGAAGGCCTTGGCGCGGTTCTTGTGCTGCGACCGCTCCTGCTGGCACTGCACCACGATATTGGTCGGAATATGCGTGATGCGGACCGCGGAGTCGGTTTTGTTGATGTGCTGGCCGCCGGCACCGGACGCCCGGTAGGTATCGATGCGAAGGTCCTTGTCCAGCACCTCGATCGCGATCTTGTCGTCGATCACCGGGCTGACGGCCACGCTGGCGAAGCTGGTATGGCGGCGCGCCTGACTGTCATAGGGGCTGATGCGGACGAGACGATGCACGCCGGCCTCCGTCTTCAGCCAGCCATAGGCGTTGTGGCCCTTGATCTGGACCGTGGCGGACTTGATCCCGGCTTCTTCGCCGGCGCTCTCTTCGAGCCACTCGGTCTTGTAGCCGTGGGCCTCCGCCCAGCGCAGATACATCCGCAGCAGCATCTCGGCCCAATCCTGGGCCTCGGTACCGCCGGCGCCGGCGTTGACTTCGACGTAGCAGTCGTTGGCGTCGGCCTCGCCGGAAAGCAGGCTTTCCAGTTCCAGCTTGGCAGCCTTGTCCTTCAGCGCCAGCAGGGCGTTCTCGGCGTCCTTGACGACGGTTTCGTCGCCCTCGGCCTCGCCCATCTCGATCAGCTCGATGCTGTCGCTCAGCTCGCGTTCGAGCGCGCGGTAGCCGTTGACGGAGGTATCCAGATGGGTGCGCTCGCGCATCACCGTCTGCGCGCGTTCGCTATCGTTCCAAAGGTTGGGATCTTCGGAAATGGCGTTCAGTTCGTCGAGGCGCCTGACTGCATTTTCCCAGTCAAAGGTGCCTCCTCAGCAGCGCCAGCGACTCTCGGATCGCTTCAGCGGCTGCTTCGATCTCGGCTCGCATGGCGGGCCTCCTCGTCGCTAAGTTTCAGGGATGGCGGTTCGATGACGCTTACTTAGACCCTGCCGGCCTTGACGCCAAGACCCAATCGCTGGCGCCGGCCGGCTTGGCCGCCCCTCGCTCGCCGCTCGCCCGTCAGTAGAGCCCGCCCGTCCCCGACGATGCCGGTTCCTGCGGTCCGCTTCCCTGCCCAAGCGGCGGCACGCTGCCGGGCGGCTGGAGATAGCCGCCGCCGGGAATTCCGCCCGATGCGACGTCGCTGCCGTCCAGGACGAAATGTTCGCCCGGCTGCGGTTCCGTTCCAGGCTTGAAGGCTTCCCAGATGGCGTTCCGCTGACCCGGCTCGGCCAGCTGTCCGGTCGCGGCGTCGACCCGGACCAGACGGATGCCGGGCGGCATGCGGAACGGGGTCGCGGGCTCGTTCTTCAGCGCCACCGACATGAAGTCCTTGAAGACCGGCGCCGAGATCGATCCGCCGGTCTCCTTGCCGCCGAGCGGCCGGGGCTGGTCGAAGCCGATATAGAGCCCTACGGCCAGATCGGGCGAGAAACCGACGAACCAGGCGTCGTTCGCGTCGTTGGTCGTGCCGGTCTTGCCCGCCAGCGGCTTGCCGATGGACGACACCATCTTGGCGGTGCCCCGCTGAACCACGCCTTCCAGGATGGAAACCATCTGGTAGGCGGTCCGGGGATCGATCACGGTTTCCCGTGCATCGGGCACATCCGGCACCGCAAGGTCCGGCGACCACGCGACGCCGGAGCAGCCGTCGCAGGGCCGCATGTCGTGCTTGAAGACCGTCTTGCCGGTATGGTCCTGAACCCGGTCGATGAATGTCGGCACCACCTTCTTGCCGCCGTTGACGATCATCGAATAGGCGGTGGTCATCTTCAGGACGGTGGTTTCACCGGCCCCCAGCGACATCGACAGGACAGGCTGAAGCTTGTCGGCGATACCGAACCGCTTGGCGTAATCGACGACCTTGTCCATGCCGACGCTGTTCGCCAGCCTGACCGTCATGACGTTCCGGGATTTCTCCATGCCGACCCGCAACGTCGTCGGGCCGAGGAAGTCCTCGGAGTAGTTCTGAGGGCGCCACAACGGCTGTCCCGGTCCCGGCTGGATCGCGAAGGGAGCGTCCATCACCAGGGTCGACGGCGTGAAGCCGTTGTCCAGTGCCGCCATATAGACGAAGGGCTTGAACGAGGAACCGGGCTGACGCATCGCCTGGGTCGCGCGGTTGAAGACGCTGATCTTGGAACTGAAGCCGCCGCTCATCGCCAGGACGCGCCCGGTATGAGGGTCCATGGCGACCAGACCGCCCTGGGCGGCGGGGATCTGGCGCAGGCCGAAGGTCCCGGCTGGAAGGTCCTTGCCCTTGGCGTCCTTCGCGACCGGCTCGACCAGGATGACGTCTCCCTTGGCGAGCACGTCGCCGACCTGCTTCACCTCCGGTCCCAGACGTTCGCCCTCGATCCACTTGCGCGCCCACTTCACCTCCGCCAGCGGGATACGGCCCCGGCCGCCGTCGGCGATGCCGACCTCGGCATGGTCGGCGTTGACCTCCAGTACGGTGGCGAGCTGCCAGATCTCGCCGCCGGCGGGGACGGTCGTTTCGGCGAGCTGCTTGGACCAGTTGTCGAAGCTTTCCAGCTTCGCTACCGGACCGCGCCAGCCGTGACGGCGGTCGTAGGCGATCAAACCGTCGCGCAGGCTCTTGGTCGCCACATCCTGAAGCTTGGGATCGACGGTCGTGCGGACCGAGTAACCGCCCTCGTAAAGCTGCTGCTCGCCGAACCGGGAGGAGAGCTGGCGGCGCACCTCCTCGGCGAAGTAATCGGCGGTGACGTAGTCGGTCTCCTCGCGGCGGCGCACCTCGAGGGGTTCGGCCTTGGCCTGCTCCGCCTCCTCCGCCGTGATGTAGCCGTCCTCATGCATGCGCCCGATCACCCAGTTGCGCCGGGCGACGGCGGCATCGTGCTGACGGACCGGGTGATAGTTGTTGGGCGCCTTGGGGAGCGCCGCCAGATAGGCCGCCTCCGCGATCGTCAGCTCGTCCAGCGGCTTGTTGAAGTAGTTCAGGCCGGCAGCCGCGACGCCGTAGGAGCGGTTGCCGAGGAATATCTCGTTCAGGTACAGCTCGAGGATGCGGTCCTTGCTGAAAGTCTGTTCCATCCGGAAGGCCAGGATGGCTTCCTTGATCTTGCGCTCGAACGACACTTCGTTGGTCAGCAAAAAATTCTTGGCGACCTGCTGGGTGATGCCGGAAGCGCCGAGCATCCGCCGGCCCGTGGCGACGTTCTCGACATTGACCACGATGGCGCGCAGCACGGCGCCGAAATCCACGCCGCGATGACTGTAGAAGTTTTGATCCTCGGCGGAGATGAAGCTGCGGATCACGCGCTTCGGCATCGCCTCGATCGGGATGAACACGCGGCGCTCGGTCGCGAACTCCGCCAGCACCCGGCCGTCGCCGGCATGCACCCTCGTCACCGTGGGAGGCTGGTAGTCCGCGAGCTGGGCGTATTCCGGCAGGCCCTGGCTGAAGTGATGGATCGCGAACACCGCGCCACCGGCAGCCACCACGACGATGAGCAGAAGCGCCGACAGTATCCCAAGAAAAATGCGCATCAGTATTCCACGAGAAAAAACAGCGCCCGGACATAGCGCCGTCCGTCACTGCGAGTTTCGACCCTGGCCAGCGCTTGCTTGCCGCCGCTCAGTTGCAGTTGTCCATCTGCCGTCACACGGTCCAGCCGGCAGTCTAGCAGATCGAATACGGCTATGTTGAGATCATGACCGGCTGATGCCGGTCCTTGCGGCAAAATACCCGTCGATGCTCCGAAGGATGGAACGCGCCATTCGTCCGCGGTGTTCCGTCTGCCCCAGCAGCTTCGCGTCCTGAGGGCTGGAAAGATACCCCAGTTCGACCAGTACCGACGGGATATCCGGAGCGGTCAGGACGGCGAATCCGGCCGAGCGGTGCGGGCGGGGCACCAGCCGGGTCTGCCGCCCCATCTCGTCGACCAGCATGTTCGCGAAACGGCGCGACTGGTTCATCGTGTCGCGCTGGGCGAGGCTGATGAGGATGTTCACGACCTCGTCGTTCTCGGCGGTCAGGTTGATGCCGTCCAGCGCGTCGGCCCGGTTCTCCCGCGCCGCCAGCGTCGCCGCTTCACGGTCGGAAGCGTTCTCCGACAGGGAATAGACCGACAGGCCGCGCACGTCGCTGCTGCCGATCGAGTCGGCGTGGAGCGATATGAACAGCTCGGCTCCCGCCTCCCGCGCCTTGGCGACCCGGTCCCGCAGACGCAGGAAGACGTCGCTGTCCCGGGTCATCACGACGCGGTAGCGCCCGGTGGCGGTGAGCTGATCCCTGACGACTCGGGCCATCGCCAGAGTCAGGTCCTTCTCGAAAGCGCCCGTCACGCTGACGGCGCCGGGATCGACGCCGCCATGCCCGGGATCGAGAACGACCACCCGCCGCGCATCCGTCCTCGATCCCGGGCGCTTCGGCGGGAGCGGCACGGCGCCCAGCGCCGCCAGCGTCGTGGAAGATGCGGAGCCCTCGTCGGGTCCGGAACGGAGCCCCGGCGGCATCTGCGGCGGGATCACCGCCGCCGTCACCGGCGACATCGTGACCGCGACCGTATCCATCGGCGACTCGGGCAAGGACGGCACGGCACGGCTGACGACGGCGGCTCCGGTGGATACTGGCAACGTGTACGTCGAGCCGGGCGCCTGTTCCGCCACGTGGGTACCGTGGGACCTGCCCAACTCTGACGCGAAGACAACCGCGCTGACAGGCTCGATGTCCAGCACGAAGCGCGGCTGCCTGCCGTCCCGCGGCGGCAGCATGAAGGCTTCGCGGACACGTACGGGACCGGCGACCTCCAGCACCAGGCGCATCGTTCCGGGCCGGTACGGCGCATAGCGGTAGTTCAGGACGGATCCGGCGGTGCCGCTCGACTGGTTGGCCTGGTCGTTCCAGGTCATTTCGGGAAAATCGACGACGACGCGGTAGGGATCCGGCAGCGTGAAGACCCGGAAATCGACTGGATCAGTGACTTCCATCACGAAGCGGGTCTTGTCCGGATGCACGCCCAGCCTGACGTCGACCACCGTGGGGCGCGCAGCGGCAGGCCACGCCAGAGCCGCGACGAGGGTGAATACCGCCAGGATCATGGACAGCGCGCGCAGCGTAGCTCTCCGAAAGGGGCCGATCGATAAACTTTATGATAGCTATACTCCAGGAGAATCAAAGTGTTCAAGCGTGTTGATAAGATTCAGCGTTATTTGAGGACATCGCCGCTCCCTACCCTCCCTGACCCCCTCCCCCGGCGCAATCACGGTTGAGGGTCCTTGATCGGACAGCGACAATTCTATCATTGAGGAAAGTGCCGCCCCCTATTATGGTAGGGGTGCGACATACCGCATTCCGCCAATCCCGTTTTGGGAACGGCGGCGTCGCTCTCGGGTAACGCGCTGCCGCGTTTGGTTTTTTTCTGGCAGCGCACCGGTTGGGTGACGCTTACGGAATATGCGGTTGAAGGAAAAACCTTGAAGCTGGCTTCAGCCCCGAAAGGCTGGAGTCCGGTGCATGATGCTCTACCCGTCCTGGCTGCTGTGGAAAGCGCCGTTAGACGACAAGGTCGAGCCGGCATCGAACGCTTCGCTTTTTACGATGACGCGCCGCCACCCGTTCGTCGCGCGGGGGCCCGGCGGCGTCATGGGGTAAACATATGGCAAAGCGCATGCTGATTGACGCGACACATGCCGAGGAGACTCGGGTTGTCGTGGTCAATGGTAACAAGTTGGACGAACTCGACTTCGAAATCGCCAGCAAGAAGCAGTTAAAAGGCAACATATATCTCGCCAAGGTCACGCGGGTGGAGCCTTCGCTCCAGGCGGCCTTCGTCGAATATGGCGGCAACCGTCACGGTTTCCTGGCCTTTTCCGAAATCCACCCCGATTACTACCGCATTCCGGTCGCCGACCGCGAAGCGCTGCTCGCCCAGGAACGCGACCTGGAAGAGCGCGAGGAAAGCGCCGGCGGCGATGTGGAGATGGGCGACCCCCGCCCCGGCCGCAACCAGCGCCGCTCCTTCCGGGGCGGCCCGCGCGGCGACGACAACGGCGGCGCAGGGCCGCACTCCGGCCACGACCGGTCCAGCCAGCAAAGCGAGCCGGCAGCGGAAGCGCTGCAAGCCGACATCCCCGGCGCCGGCGAACAGCCGCCTTACGAGAGCGGCCCCGCCGGACAGGCTCCCTACCAGGAGCCGGCGCCCCAGCCAGATATCGGCGACGTTCCCTTGGACTGGTTCGCCCCCGACGAGCCGGCACCGGAAACCACCCCTCCGGAGGATCCCCAGTCCCAGGATGGAGCGGCTCAGGACAGCGGCAATCAGGATGATGGCCAGGACAATGGCGGGAACGCCGGTCCGGACGAGGACGGCGACGACAAGCCGACGACCTACCAGCCCGCCAACCTGCCGCGCGACGAGCGGAGCGAGCCTTACGAACCGTCGGAAAGCGACGCGGTCCAGCCCTCCTACGATGCGCCGCGCTTCGATGCCCCGGTGGAGGCCGTCATCCATCCGGTGCCCGGATCGGCACCGGCCGCCGAGCTGGGTGCCGGAACCGAACCTGCCGTAAGCGAAGGCGCCTCTATGGAGGGCGGGCAGTACCGGTCCGACAGCGTCGAGGACCGCGAGAATACCGAAAACGACCATGAAGACGACGGCTCGCGCCGCCACCGCCGCGCGGACCGCAACCGGAGCGAGGCCGAGGGCGGATCGGTGGACGACCTCGGCGGCGACGAGGCGGACGACGCCCAGCGCCGGCGTCCGCGTCCGCTGCGCAGCTACAAGATCCAGGAAGTCATCAAGCGCCGGCAGATCCTGCTGGTCCAGGTCGTCAAGGAAGAGCGCGGCAACAAGGGTGCGGCGCTGACGACATACCTGTCGCTGCCTGGCCGCTATTGCGTCCTGATGCCCAACACCGGGCGGGGCGGCGGCATTTCCCGCAAGATCACCAACCCGCAGGACCGCAAGCGCCTGAAGGAAATGATGTCGGATCTCGACATCCCGGAAGGCATGGCGGTCATCCTGCGCACGGCGGGGATGGAGCGGACGAAGCCGGAGATCAAGCGCGACCTGGAATACCTGCTCAGGCTGTGGGACAGCATCCGCGACCTGACGCTCCAGTCGAGCGCGCCAGCGCTGATCTATGAAGAAGCCAACCTGATCAAGCGCTCGATCCGCGACCTCTACACCAACGACATCGACGAAGTGCATGTCGAGGGCGAGAACGGATTCCGCGTCGCCCGTGACTTCATGCACATGCTGATGCCGAGCCACACGCGCAAGGTCCAGCTTTACCGCGACGAGACGATCCCGCTGTTCTTCCGCTATCAGGTGGAAACACAGATCGATGCGATCCATAGCCCCGTCTGCCAATTGAAGTCGGGCGGTTACATCGTCATCAACCAGACCGAAGCTCTGGTCGCCATCGACGTCAATTCCGGGCGCTCGACCCGCGAACGGAACATCGAGGAGACGGCGCACAAGACCAACCTGGAAGCCGCCGACGAGATCGCCCGTCAGTTGCGCCTGCGCGACCTTGCCGGTCTGATCGTCATCGACTTCATCGATATGGAAGACGCGCGCAACAACGCGTCGGTCGAGCGCCGCATCAAGGAGGCGATGAAGAACGACCGGGCACGCATCCAGGTCGGCCGCATCTCCCCCTTCGGACTGCTGGAACTGTCGCGTCAGCGGCTGCGCCCCAGCCTGATGGAAACCAATTTCGAGAAGTGCCCGCACTGCGCCGGCACCGGCATGATCCGCTCGATCGAGTCCGCCGCCCTCTATGTCCTGCGGGCGATCGAGGAAGAAGGCATCCGCAAGCGCTCCAGCGAGATCACGGTCCATGTCGCGACCAAAATAGCGCTGTACATCCTCAACCAGAAGCGCGACGCCCTCGCCGATATCGAGCGCCGCTATAGTTTCCGCGTCTTCCTGTTCGGCGACGACACGCTGATCCCGCCGGAATACCGTCTGGAGCGGATCAAGGCGCGTCAGGCCGGCGAGGAGATCTCGCCGATCATCAACACCGAACGGATCTTCGCCGAGACCGACCGCCTGCTCGAACGCGAGGCGGAGGCCGAGGAAGACGATGCCGAAGATCTGCCGGAACCCGTCGTGGAGGTTGCCGAACCTGCCGCTCCGGTTGCCGCAGCTGCAGCCACGGAACAGACGGACGAACGCGGCGACCGCCGCCGCCGCCGGTCGCGCCGCCGCCGCCGTTTCGACGACCGTCCGGAAGCCCGGACCGACGAGCAGGGCGAGGAAGACCGGGACGAAACCTCCGAGGATCAGGCCGAAGAGGGCAGCGAGGACCTTACGCCCGAACAGATCGACGCCGATGCATCCTTCGAGGATGATGGCGAGGAAGGTGACGAGGGCGAAGAGGGTGAGAACGGCCAAGCGTTCGAAACCGACGCCAACGGTCTCCGCAAGAAGCGCCGCCGCGGCAAGCGCGGTGGACGCAGGCGCGGTCGCGGCCGGCTGGACGGCGAGTTCGACAATGGCTACGCCGAGGACGGCGAGCAGCCGTCGGAGGATGGCCAGCCTGCTCCGGTCGCGGTGGAGCCTGCACCCGAGGCTCCTCCTGCGGCTCCCGAGCCGGTCAACGTTCCCGTCTATATCGACGATCTCGGCGATCCGTTCGAGGACCTCGACCTGCCGCCGCTGCACACCCCGGCAGAACCTCAGCCTGAACCGCAGCCCGAGCCGGTCGCTCAGCAGCCGACTCAGGTAGAGGAGCCGGAAGCGATACCGGTGCCAGCACCGGAACCGGAGCCTGTGCCCGAGCCGGAATCCCTGCCGGCCGCGGCAGAGACGATCGAGCCCGTCACGGTCGGCGAGCCGGCCATTCCGGCAGACGTCGTCGCGGAAGTGACCGCTCCGGAAGCTGCGCCCGAGGCTCCTCCGGTCAAGCCGAAGGCCAAGCGCGCGCCGCGCAAGAAGAAGGTCGCCGAGCCCGCAGCCGAGGCAGCTCCTGCCCCGGTTGCGGCCGAGCCGGCAGCCGAGGAGGCTCCTCCGGCCAAGCCGAAGGCCAAGCGTGCCCCGCGCAAGAAGAAGGTCGTCGAACCCGCAGCGGAGGCTCCGGCCTCCGTCGCAGCGGAACCGGCGCCCGCGGAACCCGCTCCGTCGGAGCAGATTCCCGAGCCGGTCCCGGCGCCGCTGCCCCAGGAGCCGAGCGCCGGCGACGATCTGTTCATGGACGTAGCTCCCGGCCCGGTCGAGCCGGCACCGGAACCGGACCTGCCGCCGGAGTCGGAGCAGGCTGCGGAGCCTGCTGCGGAGAATCAGGAAGATCCGGAGAGCCAGCCTACCGCTCCGCCGCGCCGCGGCTGGTGGAGCCGGAGTTGATCTCCGGCTGACGTAGGGTCGAGGTAATGAGAAGCCGGGGCCATGACCCCGGCTTCTCATTAGGCTCAAATCGGGAGTAACGTCGATGTCGGGCTGAAGAGGCCCGACAAGCACGATCCCGACAAGCCGGAACTATCCGGCTCACATTATCAAAATCAAATGCCGCCGGTACTGCGCCAAGCCTTCAGCCGCCTTGCCGCTTCGGCCATATCGGCGGTGGCCCCGGCGAAGGAGAACCGCATGAAGTGGTGGCCGCGCTGCGGGTCGAAATCCACTCCCGGAGTGGCTGCGATGCCGGTTTCCACCAGCATGCGCCGGCAGAAGGCTTCGCTGTCGTCCGTCATCGCCGATATGTCGGCGTAGATGTAGAAGGCGCCGTCCGCCGGGGCCAAGCTGTCGAAACCGGCTTTCGGAAGCTCTTCCAGCAACAGCGCCCGGTTCTGCGCATAGCGCTCGACGTTGGCGTCCAGTTCCTCCGTGCAGTCGAACGCGGCACAGGCGGCATGCTGGGACAGGCTCGGCGGAGAGATGAACAGGTTCTGGCTGAGGCATTCGATGGAGCGCGACAGATCGTCGGGCACCACCATCCAGCCCAGGCGCCATCCCGTCATCGAGAAGTATTTGGAGAAGCTGTTGATTACCAGCGCCTGTTCCGTGACGGCCAGCGCCGAGGCCGCCGTCTCCTCATAGCTGATGCCATGATAGATTTCGTCTGACACCAGCCGGATACCCTTCTGCTGGCAATAAGCCGCCAGCC
>NZ_JCACHA010000711.1:0-11285 GCF_059503625.1 Skermanella sp. | reverse complement strand
GTCGATATCGGGCTGAAGAGGCCCGACATCCAGCGTTCGGGACAAGTCAAGCTTGATGCCGATCGCTAACCCTTCGGATAGCGACAGTTCGCCACGTATCGAGCATTTTATGTTTATTTGTATTAATCGTGCAAGTCGTTGAAGAGATATTGGTTCGATATCTTTCAATATTGTAATAAAGCAAAGTATGGGGAAAAGCATGAGCATGAAAAAATTAGCCGGCTTCGGTCGCATCTGTATAATTGCGTCCGGGTTTTTCGCTTCGGCGGCCTTTGGCGTTGCTCATGCGGCGGAGATCGGCATTTCCTGGCCGGGCAAATCCGCCTCCATCCTGATCTGGGAAAAAGCTTTCAAGGAACGGCTGACCGCGATAGCGCCCGAACTCAAGGTCGAAACCATCAAGGAAGTCCCGACCAACGAGGAATTCGGCGCGATCCTGAAGCGCTTCGATACCGAAAAGGACGCCATCGTCCTGTTCCGGTCGAATGCCGCCGAGTACGTGAAGGCCAGTCCGACCAAGAAGCCGACCTTCTTCGGATCGGTCAACAACGTGGCCGAACTCGACCTCATCGAACATCCGGAAAAGCCGGAAGGCAACTATACGGCGGCCTCGTATTTCATCGCGCCGGAAATCCAGTTGCAGAGCTTTATCGCATTGACGCCCAAGGTGAAGCGCATTGCCTTCGTCCAGGAAGCCGGTCAGGCCAGTTCGGCGGCGGAAGCCGGCCCGAGCCTGGAGGCCTGCCGCAAGCTCGCCCTGACCTGCCAGCTGATCGCGGTTCCCGCCGCCGACCAGATCGCCTCCGCCATCCAGGCGAAGCTTTCGGAAGTCGACGCGCTCGTCATCGGCCGGCAGGCCCTGATCATCGACAACGCCAAGGCGGTCATCGCGGCGGCGGGCGACAAGCCGGTGTTCACCTATCATGAGAAGGCGGTCAAGGATGGCGCCCTGGTCGGGATGACCGCCAGCAACGAGAAGCTGGGCGCCCTGCTCGCCGACGCCGTCGCCGGCGTCGTGCTCAAGGGCCGCAAGATCTCGGACACTCCCGTCATCGTCGATACCGCGCCGACCTTGTACATCAACATGAACAGCGTTCAGAAGCTGGGCGTCCAGGTCCCGGTCGAACTGCTGGGCTCAGCCAACCTGATCCAGTAAGGCCGCTCTCGACTCCGACGGCACGGGGGCGAGCGTCACGGTCTGGATCAGGCCGCCCCCGTCGCGGTTGCGGATGGCGATGCCGCCGCCGCTCCGCACGACGATCTCGCGCGCGATCGCCAGCCCCAGGCCGGCGCCGGGAACCTGCTGGCGCCGGCCTGGATCGACGCGGAAGAACGGCTCGAACGCCTGCTCGATCAGCTCGGGGGGGATGCCGGGACCGCGGTCGGCGATGACGACGGTGGGAGCCTCGCCCCGTATCGCGACCTCGACCGTGGCGCCGCCGCCATGGGTGGCGGCGTTGATGATCAGGTTGCGCAATGCCCGCTTGAGCGCCAGCGGACCGGCCCTCGTCCAGGCCGGCTCTACCGCACCCAGGCGCACGTTCATTCCCATCGCCGCCAGATCGTCCACAAGGGCGGTAATCAGGCGGTCCAGCGCCAGCGGCTCGGCCGATCCTGGCTCCGCCTCCTCCCGGACCAGACCGATGGCGCTGTCGGCGATGCGGTCCAGTTCCTCCAGGTCGTTCAGCCATTGGTCCCGTTCGTCGTCGGGCAGGAACTCGGCCCGCAGGCGCAGCCGCGTCATCGGCGTCCGCAGGTCGTGACCGGCGGCCGCGACCAGCCGCATCCTGCTTTCCATCGCCGTCTTGAGGCGGGACGACAGGCGGTTGAGAGCCTGAGCGGTCGCCCTGACTTCCTCCGGGCCGGTTTCCGGAAGATGCGGCAGGTTGCCGTCGGGACCGATGCTGGTGATCGCCTGTTCCAGCATGCCCAGCGGGCGGGAAATCTTGGCGGCGGCGAACAGGGCGACCGCCGTGGCCCCGACGGCGATCAGCGCCATGTAGCCGACCAGCAGCATCCAGGGCGGTCCGGGCGGCGGCAGCTCCTGCAACGGCATCACCAGCCAGCCGCGTCCCGGCACCGGGATCGACACGCTCATGGGCGGATGTCCGGGGGCGGTACCGTGCTCCGGCCGGGTGATGACGACCGGCAGCGGCTCGCCCGTCCTCGCCAGGGCGTCCCGCAGGTCCTGCGTGAAATGGGGCGAGACGGGATCGGACGGGGGGACCGGATCGAACCTCAGCCCGTCCGCGGCGGCGGCGCCGTTCCGTCCCGCAAGGTCGGAGATCAGGCGGATCTGCCGGGCGATCGGGTCCATGATCTGGAGCGGTCCGGGGCTCTTGACCAGGACCATCGTGACGCTGGTGGCAAGGCCGACCACCGCGACGATGGCGACGACCAGCACCAGCGCCAGCTTTGTCCGCAAGGACGCGCGCACGGACTCCAAGGCGTTCAATCCGACGTTTCGACGCGCGGCAAGCTGATAGCCGCCGTTCCGCACCGTCTTGAAGATCTGGAAGCTGCCGGTGTCGCCCAGCTTGCGCCGCAGACGGCTGACCAGCACGTCGATCGAGCGCCCGAACGGGTCGCTCTCCCGCCCCTGCGTCAGGTCTAGCAGCTGGTCGCGCGACAGCACGCGGCCGGGACGTTCGAGAAAGACGCGCAGAAGAGCTCGAACTCCCCGGCGGTCAGGGCGACCTCCTCGCCGGCAGGATCGGTCAGGCGGCGGGTCGCCGGGTCGGCGGTGAAGCCCACGAAGCGGAACAGCTTGTCGGTCACCGGTTCCGGCGCCTCCCAGCCCCGCCGCAGAACGGCGCGGATGCGGGCGACCAACTCGCGCGGATTGAAGGGCTTGGCTAGATAGTCGTCGGCGCCGATTTCCAGGCCGATGATCCGGTCTATCTCCTCCTTCAGGGCCGTCAGGAGGATGATCGGGACATACTGCCGCTGACCGCGCAGGTTGCGGCAGATTTCCAGGCCGGAGCCGTCCGGCAGCATGACGTCCAGGACGACCAGATCGATCTGGCTGTCGGGGAACCTCTTCTCGAACTCCCGCCGGTCGGCGGCGAGCGTCACGCGGAAACCTTGGCTGTCCAGATAGCGGCCAAGCAGCCGCCGGATTTCATGATCGTCGTCCACGACGAGAATATGAGGAGATGTCTGCATCACCCCTGGTTTATACGCCGCCCGCCTTGCGCGCCGCGACGGGATTTTTGCAACGGAGCGTGTCCGCGGGCAGGGCGGCAACGTTCGGAAACAATTCCGCCGCCGGCCGTCACGCTCCGCAATGTACTGAAGAAATGCCGCAATGACCGTCCCTTATGGTCCGCCCTATCGCCGGACCGATCGGGTTGGATCGGGCGAGCCGGATCCAACCGAAAGGCAATGCGGCCGATGGAAAGCAAGGGTGACCGGGTCAGGGAGTGGTCCGTAACGGCAGCCGCCGTCCTGGCGATGGCGGGACTTCTGATCATGATGCTCGCGACGGCGCTGTCCGTCATGGGTCCGTGAGGGAACAGGAAATTGAAGATTGCGAAGGGATGCGCCGGAGCGGCGCTGGTGCTGCTGCTGGCCGCCTGCGGACAGTTCGGAGCAAGCGACAGGACGGCCGACGCCGCCGCGGCGAGCGGGCCGGCAACAGGATTGGGCGTCACGGTACAGGCTGCGGAACGCAGCGCCATGGCATCGCGCGTCACCGCCACCGGCACGGTAGCGGCGTGGCAGGAACTGGTGCTGGGCGCACGGATCAGCGGTCTGGCCCTGGTCGATGTCCGGGTGGGGGAGGGCGACCGCGTCGAAGCCGGTCAGGTCCTGGCCCTGCTCGACGACAGCGGCCTGACCGCTGAGAAGGCGCAGCAGAAGGCCGCGGTCGAGGAGGCGGAAGCCAACCTCGCCAATGCCCTGCTGGCGGAGGAACGGTCGCGGAAGCTGGCGGCGACCAATGCGGTCAGCCGGGAAACGGTGGACGAGCGCGCCACCGCGACCCGCACCGCCCGCGCCAAGCTGGCGCAGGCAAAGGCGGCGCTCGACCTGATGGACGTCAAGCTCGGCCAGACCCGCGTCACGGCCCCGGTTTCCGGCACGATCGCCGCCAAGCCCGCCGTGCTCGGCGTCGTCGTCCAGACCGGCACCGAACTGTTCCGCATCCTGCGCGACGACCGGCTGGAGGTCGAAGCCCTGGTGCCGGAGCGGGACATGCCCGCCGTCGAGCCGGGCCAGACCGCCACCGTGATGGATGCCGCCGGCGGCACGATCCGGGCCGAAGTCCGGGCGACGGCGGCGAAGGTCGATCCCCTGACGCGCCTCGGCACCGCGTATCTGACGTTGCCGGACGACGCCGGCCTGCTCCAGGGCATGTTCGTCCGGGTCACGATCCAGGCCGACGAGCGGATGGTGCTTTCGGTAGCGGAACAATCGCTGGTCTGGCGCGACGGTCAGCCGGCGGTCTTCACCGTCGGAGCGGACGGCACGGTGGAACTGCGGACCGTCGAGACCGGCGCCCGCGCCGGCGGACGGGTCGCCATCGTGAGCGGTCTTGCCGGCGGCGAAAGCGTCGTCGTCGCAGGCGCCGGTTTCCTGGACGACGGGAACGTCGTGCGGGTCGTCACCCAGCAGGCGGATGGGGGAGAGGGCGCGCCATGAACGGTTCCATATCGAGCGGCCCTATATCGAACGGTCTTTCCTCCTGGTCGATCCGCCATCCGGTCCCGACCGTCGTCCTGTTCCTGTTCCTGACCGGCGCCGGCGTGCTCGGCTTCACGGGCCTCCGCACCAACAACATGCCCGACATCGACATGCCGACGGTCACGGTGACCGTGGCGCAGTCGGGCGCCGCTCCCACGGAACTGGAGACCCAGGTCACCCGGATCGTCGAGAACGCGGTGGCCGGCGTCGGCAACGTCGACGACATCTCCTCCACCGTCGGCGAGGGAAGCTCGACGACGACGATCCGGTTCATCCTGGGGACCGACGTCGACCGTGCGACCAACGACGTCCGGAACGCCGTCGCCGGCATCCAGGGCAACCTGCCGGCCGGAGCCGAAAGCCCGGTGATCGCACGGATGGACGATACCGGCCGGGCGATCCTGACCTTCGTCGTGGAAGCCCCGGCAATGGCTCCCGACGGCTTGAGCTGGTTCGTCGACAACGATGTCGGCAAGGCGCTGCTGGGGGTGGACGGCGTCTCCAAGGTCGAGCGTTCAGGCGGCGTCGACCGCGTCATCCGGATCGAACTGGATCCCGACAGGCTGGCGGCGCTCGGCGTCAGAGCGGACGAGATCAGCCGCACCCTGGCCGACGTCAACGTCAACCAGCCCGGCGGCCGGGCCAGCGTCGGCGGGCGGGAGCAGTCGGTCAGGACGCTGGGCAGCGCCGTCACCGTGGCGGCCCTGGCCGACACCCGCGTCAGGCTGGCCGGCGGCGGCGGAAGCGTCCGGCTGGCGGACCTCGGCACCGTCAGGGACGGCTGGGAGGAGCCGCGCCAGCGCGCCCGGCTGGACGGCAAGGAGGTCGTCGCCTTCAGCGTCTTCCGCTCGGTCGGCTCCAGCGAGATCGACGTGACCGGGGCCGTCCGCGCCGCGGTGGCCAAGCTCGACCGAAGCCGTGCCGACGTGACGTTCCGCGAAGTCACCTCGTCGTCGGACTTCGTCGCGGAAAGCTACGCCGCCGCGGTCGAGGCTCTGTGGATCGGGGCCTTGCTGGCGGTCGGCGTCGTCTGGCTGTTCCTGCGCGACATCCGCGCGACCCTGATCTCCTCGGTGGCGCTGCCGCTGTCGCTGATCCCGACCTTCGCGGTGATGCGGCTGCTCGACCTGTCGCTGAACAACATCACGCTCCTGGCGCTGTCGCTGGTGGTCGGCATTCTGGTGGACGACGCCATCGTCGAGATCGAGAACATCGTCCGCCACATGCGCCACAGCGGCAAGCGCGCCTGGGAAGCCGCGATCGAGGCGGCCGACGAGATCGGGCTGGCGGTGGTGGCGACGACCGGGACCATCGTCGCGGTGTTCCTGCCGGTCGCCTTCATGCCGGGCATCCCCGGCCAGATCTTCAAGAGCTTCGCCATCGCCACATGCGTTTCCGTGGCGTTCTCGCTGCTGGTGGCGCGGATGCTCACCCCGCTGATGGGAGCGTTTCTGATCCGGGCGGAGGGTCACCGGGACGACGCGCCGAAATGGGTCCCGGCCTATCTCTGGCTGCTGCGAAAGGCGCTGCGCCGGCGCTGGGTCACGCTGGCGCTCGGGGTGGCGTTCTTCGCCGGGTCGATGGGGCTGGCGCGGCTGCTGCCGATGGACTTCATGCCCGCCTCCGACCGGGGACGCTCGCTGGTCTCGGTCCAGCTGCCGCCCGGCGCCACGCTGGCCGAAACCGACGCGGTCGTGCAGGGGATCAGCGCGCGGCTTCGGGGCGAACCGGAGGTGGCGGGGATCTTCGCCTCCATCGGGACGCCGACATCCGCCGGCATGGGGCCACAGGCCGCTTCCGCCGGAGAGGTCCGCTCGGCGGCCATGACGGTCAACCTCGTGCCGCGCGGGGAGCGGAGCGTATCGCAGCAGGCGTTCGAGAAGCGCGCTTCCGCGATGCTCGCCGGCATCCCCGGCGCCCGCATCCAGTTCGGCGCGGACGGACAATCCGGCGCGAAGGTATCGGTGACGCTGACGGGCGACGACCCGGCGGCGCTGAATGCGGCACGCGCCGCCCTGCTGCGCGACATGCGGACGGTGCCCGGTTTCCTGAACCCGGTCTCCACCTCGGCGATCTCGCGGTCGGAACTGATCATCAGGCCGGACGACGCGCGCGCGGCGGAAGTCGGCGTGACGCCGACCGCGATAGCGCTGGCGGTGCAGGTGGCGACGCTGGGCGACACCGACCGCAACCTGCCCAAGTTCAACCTGGGAGACCGGCAGATCCCGATCCTGGCGGCGTTGCCCCAGGACGCGCTGAACGATCCGTCCCGTCTGGCCGTGCTGCCGGTTTCCGGAACGCGGGCCACAGTGCCGCTCGGCTCGATAGCCGAAATCGGCTTCGGCGCCGGCCCGACCAGCATCCTGCGGGTGGACCGGCGGCGGAGCGCCACGGTGGAAGCCAACCTGTCCAGCCTGACGCTAGGCGAGGCGTCGGCGCGGGTTGCCGCGCTGCCGACGATGCGGGCGCTGCCCCCGGGCGTCACCGAGCTGAAGCGCGGCGACGAGGAGCGGATGCGGGAGCTGTTCACCGGCTTCGCGACGGCGCTCACGGCGGGCATCTTCCTGATGTACGCGACGCTGGTCCTGCTGTTCCGCAGCTTCGTCCAGCCGGTCACGATCATGGTGGCGCTGCCGCTGTCGGTCGGCGGAGCGCTGGGGTTCCTGCTGCTGTCGGGAAACGCGCTGGCGATCTCCGCCCTGATCGGGCTGCTGCTGCTGATGGGCATCGCCGCCAAGAACTCGATCCTGCTGGTCGACTACGCGCTGATGGCGCGGACCGAACGGGGGTTGGACCGGACCTCGGCGCTGCTCGACGCGGCGGCGAAGCGGGCGCGGCCCATCGTCATGACCTCGCTCGCCATGGGGGCCGGCATGCTGCCGCTGGCGCTCGGCTGGGGTGCGGATGCGGAAACGCGTGCGCCGATGGCGATCGCGGTGATCGGCGGACTGCTGTCGTCCACGGTGCTCAGTCTCGTCTACGTCCCGGTCTTCTTCACCGTGATGGACGACCTGGAACGCCTGCTCGGCCGCTGGCTGCGCCCGCTGGCGGTCGGGGCGGAAACGCCGGCACACGCCAAACCGACGATTTGAGATAGGGACGAGGACCATGAAGATAGCCTTTCCGCTGCGCAGCAAGATCGTCGTTGCCCTGGGCGCCGTGATCGTGGTGACGCTGCTGGTCTTCGCCTGGGCGATGGACGCTGTTGTCGTGATGCCGCGCATCCGCGAACAGGTCGGCGTGTCGCTCAGCACGATGGCGACGCAGGCCCAGGCCAGCCTGACCCGGCGTCTGCTGGAACGGGCGCTGGCGTCGCGCGAACCGGCGCTGCACATGGCGCTGGCGCAGATCAGCGCCGTCCCTCCGGACACGTCGCCGCCGCTCGACCCCGAACGGGCCGCCCTGGCGGACCACCACCCCTTGCGCGACGGCACCGAACTGCTGCTGCTGAACCGCGAGGGCACCGTGATCGACGGACCGTCCGCCCTGCTGGGGTCGGCGGTGGCTTTCGGCGGCGGCATGCCGGACGACCGCTTCTTCCAGCTGGTGAACATCGGCGGGCGCGAGTTCGACGTCGGCCGGGCGGCCGGGCAGCGTACTCCCGACCTGGAAGGGCTGGGCTGGAGCGTCGTCGCGGTCCAGCCGCTCGACTTCGCGGCCCGGCCGCTCGTCTGGATGTCGGCCGGCACCGCCGGCTTCACGGCGCTGGCCGGACTGGTGCTGTTCTCCTCCGGCTGGGTGATCGCAACCCGCGTCACCCGTCCGCTGACCGCGATCCGGCTGGCGGCAAGCCGTCTGGCCGCCGGTGACGACCGGGCGCCGGTCCCCATCTTCAGCGACTATGCCGAGGTCCAGTCGATCAGCCGCTCGCTCCAGACGCTGGATCTCCGCATGCGCGAGGGCGAGCGTCAGTCGGTCCGGATCGGCCGCTCGCTCCACCAGCGCGAATCCCTGCTGCGCGCCATCGCCCACGACCTCCGCTCGCCGCTGACCGCGGCGATGTCGCTGTCGGAAACCCTGGCGAACCCGCGCAGCCGCCTGAGCGGCGAGGACCGCGCCGCCGCCGCCGCCGGCTGTTTCGCGGCGATGCGCAACATGCAGGACCTGCTGGACAACCTGCTGCGCTGGGCCTTCCTCCAGATGGACGTCTCCACCGCCAGCGGCCCGGCGGAACTGCGCCAGACGATCCACGACGCCCTGACGCTGAGCTTCGCCACGGCCGAGGCGAAAGGAGTGGACCTGATCGTCTACGCCCCGCCGCTGGAGGTCGATACCGAAGCCGAAGCGATCGGCACCGTCGTCCGCAATCTGGTCAACAACGCGATCAAGTTCACGCGGCCAGGGGGTACGGTGCGCGTGGTGGCCGATACGTGCGAACGGGACCTTGTGGTCTCCGTAGCGGACGACGGGATCGGGATGAGCGCCGATACTCTGCAATCGCTGTTCCCGGCGCAGTACCCGCCCATGGACGGCGAAGCCGGCCGCCTCCCGCGCTCGACGCCGGGAACCGAGGGCGAGCCGGGCACCGGCCTCGGCCTGATCCTCTGCCGGGAACTGGTCGAGCGTTGCGGTGGCTGGATCGGCGCGGAAAGCGTGGAAGGGTTCGGCACGACCTTCCGGTTCAGCCTGCCGGTAGGATGAAGCTCATGGATCGCAACAATAACTTCCGGAACATAAAGAAAGTCAGTGACATTTAAAGGGCTTTGTAACTTCCGGCTCAAAGCAAGGTAGGTACTGCGGGATCCCAAGAATATTTGAAGCGGGCGGCATGATCCTGTACTTAAGGACATTAACCATGTTACTCCCCTTTATCAGCACACATCATGGTTGTTATCGGTGATGTTTTGGTTGCTGATTAGGAAATCCGCCGCTTGATATTTGCTTTTCCCAACGCTGTGAAGTCTCTACTATCCCGCCGTTCCTATCGGTTGAGAACGTGGCTCATCCTGCTTGTGATTGCCTGCATCGTTCCGCATCTCCTGTTCTCGGCGGCTCTCCTCATTCGGAACACCCGCGACGAACGGGTGGCGACGGAGGCGCAGGTCACGGACCGCGCGCGGCTTTTGGGCGACGACATCGACCGGGAACTCGCCCGCATCCTGGCGGTCGGCGAGGTGCTGGCGCTTTCGGAGAGCCTGACCACCGGAGATTTCGCAAGCTTCTACCGGTATGCGGCGGAGGTCCGCGACCTCCTGGGCACCAATGTCCTGATCCGCGACCTCTCCAGCCAGCAATTGATCAATACACGGCTGCCATGGGGCGCGGCATTGCCGCGCAATCCGGTGTTCGATGTCGACCTGAGGGCCATCGAAACCCGGCGCCCCCAGATCTCCAACCTCCTGACCGGTACGGTGTCGAGAGCTCCGCTCCTGATGGTGGTCATTCCGGTCGTTCGGAACGACCAGGTCAGCTACCTGCTGAGCCTGACCCTATCGCTGGAACGGCTGCAATCCATCCTCTCCGCCGACCGCCTGCCGCCCGGATGGCTGGCGGGCCTGATCGACCGGGACGGGATCGTCATTGCCCGCTCGAAAGGGGCGCGTGAGTTCGTCGGCACCAGCGTTCCCGCCGATACCTGGGCCAGGATCAAGGACTTCCCCAGGGGGATCGACCGCACCGGCAACCTGGAGGGCATCCTGTCGCTCCAGGCCTATCATCGCTCCCAGGCATCCGGCTGGCTGGTCGGCGTAAGCGTGCCCGAATCCCTGGTCAGCGTTCAGCCCCGATGGACCCTGACACTGTTCGCGGGCGGCGGCGGGCTGCTCTTCCTGATCGGCCTGCTGGTGGCGGTGCATCTTTCACGGATACTCGCCCAGTCCATCACGCAACTATCCGGCTCGGCGCGGGCCTTGGGCGAGGGTCATCCCCTGACCGTGGTTCATCCCCGCATCGCGGAAATCGATACTGTCGGCAAGACGCTTCATGACACGGCGTCGCTGATAAAAAGCCGGACGGCGGCGCTCCGGGAGAGCGAGGAAAGGTTGCGCCGGGTGGTCGAGGGAGCACCGTTCCCCGCCATCGTCCATGCCGAGGATGGAGAGATCATCTATCTCAGGCGGGCCTGGACGGAAGCATCGGGATATTCGCCGTAGGAAATCCCGACGATCAACGAGTGGAGCAGGCGCGCCCATGAAACATGCGTCGCCCCGTCGTCCGATATCGAACGGCTCTACCAGCTGGACCGGCCGCTCGACGAGGGCGAATACACGATCAGGACGGCGGATGGGCGCGAGCGCATCTGGGCGTTCCGGTCGGCGCCTATCGGCCGCGACGGAAGCGGCCGGCGCCTGGTCGTCAGCATGGCCGCCGACCTGACCGACCGCCACGAGGCGGAAGCCCATCAGCGCCTGCTGATGCAGGAGGTCGATCACCGGGCCAAGAACGCGCTCGCCGTCGTCCAGAGCATCGTCATCCTCAGCAGGGCCGACAACTCCGCCGACTTCGCTCAGGTCGTCCAGGGACGGGTGGCGGCAGTCGCCCGCGCCCATACGCTTCTGGCGAACACCCGCTGGTCCGGCGCCGATCTGGCGACCCTGATCCGCCAGGAACTGGAGGCGCATGTCCTGCCGGGGAAATTCCGCATAGCGGGCGGTCCGGTGACG
>NZ_JCACHA010000710.1:0-11330 GCF_059503625.1 Skermanella sp. | reverse complement strand
GACAAGCAGGCGCGTCTATGTCGGCTGCCGCTTCGCTTTAGCACGACCTACGCAGCGAAGGTATCCGCACAGATCGATTTCACCGGCTCTCGGTATAAGCCCCAGACGCAGGAAAACCCCCGAGACGATGCCTCGGGGGTTCCCAGGAACGCACGCAGGGTTTGTCGGTCCCCTGGAACGTCCTGGCTCTTGATGACCCGCTGTGCGAGGGTTACTGCGCTCCGGTAGCGCCCGTGCCGCCGCTCGGCCGGGTCATGGTCCCGGACGTCCCTCCCGTAGCACCCGTGTCGGTGCCTCGGGACAGTGAGGTCATGGTGTCGCTGTACTCGAACTCCGGCATGCCTTCCACGTCGGCCTGCGTAATGCCGTTGAGCTTGATCTGCGGATCGTCGCCGTCTTCGTCCATGCCGATCTGTGCCTGGGAGAAGTCGACCGCGATCTGCTTGGCGCCGACTCCCAGGAAACCGCCGCTGGAGATCACCAGCTGCTTCGCTTCGCCCGAAGCCGGATCGACGATCACATCCTCGACCGAACCGAGCTTCTCCCCATCGCTGCCGACCACGTTCTTGCCCATCAGCCCCTCGGCGCTGGCGGCGCTGGCCGCCGACCCCGTGGCGCCGCCTTCGCTGACCACCGGCGAGTTGGCCGGAGCCGGAGCGCTCTCCATAGCCGAGGGCGGCGTCGCGGGGTTGCTGGTCGTCGGATCGGTCGCGGAAGTACCCTGCGCGAACGCGGCGCCCGTCATCAAGGCCAAGGCCGAGGCGGCGCCGATCAGTTCCTTACGCATCGAATAGCTCCTTGATATCTCACCCTGACGCCTCGCTGGCGTCGATGCCTCCTTTCAACACGCCCAAAAGGCAATGATTGCGCCCTTTCAGGCCAAAAATCAGAAATTGACCCAGCCGGGTTTGACCGGCGTAAGCTTGGCGTCGCCGGCCAGCAGCGGGGTTCCCTCGGCTCGTGCCCGCTCGATCTCCTCCAGCCGCAGCAGTGCCAGCGCCCTGTCGCCGCTGCCCGACCGCATCTCTCCCGCTTCCTTGTCGCCCAGCATCACGGTCGTACCCGGCTCCGGCAGGGTGCCTTCCACGATCACCGGGAACAGGCGCTTCCGCACCAGCCCGCGATAGCGGGTCCGGGCGGTCAACTCCTGCCCCATGTAGCAGCCCTTCTGCCAGGAGATGGCGTTAAGCTCATCCAGGTTGTTCTCCAGCAGGATGGCCTTCTCCACGATCAGGTCGCGGCTGCCGTCCGGCACGCCCGCTTCAAGCCGCAGCCTGTCGTAATCGGCAACCTCGGCCGCCCTGAACCCCGCTGCCTCCAGGACGGATGCCTCCGTGCCGCGCGGCAGGATGGCGCGGGCACCCAAGGCCGGCAGCCTGGGATCGGCGAACACGACGCCGCCGCCAAGTTCCGCCGCAGCTCCAGCCTCGCCCGGCAGACCGAGCGCCTCCAGCGCTCCCGGTCCGAACGCCGCCGTAACCGAATACTGTGCGCTGACGTCCTCCAGCGTGACCTTGGAGCGCAGCTTGTACATCTTCAGCCGGCGCTGAAGGTCCGCCAGACGCGCGACTTCGCAGTCGATCAGCAGTTTCCCGCCCAGTTCAACGATCAGGAAGTCGTGCAGGTACTTGCCCTGCGGCGTCAGGAAGGCGGCGTAGATGGCGCGCGATGGCCCAGCAAAGGTAACGTCGTTGGACACCAGCCCCTGAAGGAAGGCGGCGCGGTCCGGGCCGTCGATGGCCAGGATTCCGCGCGATGGCAGGGTGACATAGTTCATGGACATGGGACTCGCTCCGCCGGAGCCTAGGGAAAGGGCATCCCTCACGTATTGATACGGCGGCACTTTGACAAGGTGACTTCTTGGCGCGAGGCCGCCGGGCGGCTATGGTCCGCCATTGGGTATCCGGAGGCACGCATTGCGCATTCTGTTCATCGGCAACAGCCGGATCGGCGATTTCATCCTGTCGAGCGGCCTGCTGGCATATCTGATCGACACCCACCGCGACGCCCGCATCACAGTGGTCTGCGGCAAGATCATCGTGCCGCTGCTGGCCCATACGCCCAAGATAGAGCGCGTCATCGTCCTGGAGAAGCGCAAGCACCACCGCCACTGGCTGGACCTCTGGCTGATGACGGTCGGCACCCGCTGGGACCTCGTGATCGACCTCCGCAACTCGGCGGTTTCCCGCCTGCTCCGGGCCGGGCAGGTCCGCCGGGTCGAGCGGGTGCGCGGCAAGCGGCTGCACCGGGTCGAGGAGATCGGCCGCGTCCTCCGCCTCGACCCGCCGCCCGACCCGCGCCTGTGGCCGGGCGACGCCGACCGCGCCGCGGCGGCGGAATTGATCCCCGACGGCCCGCCCGTCCTGGCGCTCGGTCCCGGTTCCACCCACGAACACAAGCGCTGGCCGTCGGAACGGTTCGCCGAACTGGCCGTCCGGCTGACCGGCCCCGGCGGCATCCTGCCGGGCGGCAGGGTGGCCGTGATCGGCTCCCCCGCCGAACGCGCCCAGGCCGAGCCGGTGCTGGCCGCCGTCGATCCGGCCCGCCGGATCGACCTGATGAGCAACACGCCGCTGCTGACCGCCGCCGCCTGCCTCCAGCGCTGCGCGCTCTATATCGGGAACGACGGCGGCCAGATGCACCTGTCGGCCGCGGCAGGCGTTCCCACGCTGGGGCTGTTCGGCCCGACTCCTGCCCACCATTACCGCCCCTGGGGCGAGCGCTCCGACTACGTCCAGGCGCCGGAGCCATTCGAGGGCCTGGAAGCGCGGATACCGGAAGCGATGAAGGCAGGGCTATCCCTGATGACCGGCATCACCGTCGATGCGGTGGAAGCCGCCGCCCGGCGGCTCTATCTCAAGGTTTCGCCTGGCCAGTCACCGCGCATTGGCGAGCCCGCTTCCGCTGTGCTAGGAAGCGGCATGGACATTGACGGCAAACCAGGAACGATGTGATGGCAATCCTGATCGAAGTGGCTCCCGGCGAGTTGATCGACAAACTGACGATTCTGGAGATCAAGAAAGCCAACATCAGCGACCCGGCCAAGCTGCGCAACGTATCGCACGAGTACGACGTGCTGGCCCGCGTCCTGGCCGAACAAGTTCCGCCGAGCGACGCCCTGACCGACCTGACCGCCCAGTTGAAGACGATCAACGAGAGCTTGTGGAAGATCGAGGACGACATCCGCGACCTCGAGCGCGCCCGCGACTTCGGCCCCGCCTTCATCGAGAACGCTCGCGCCGTCTACGTCACCAACGACAAGCGCGCCGCCGTCAAGCGCCGGATCAACGAGCTGCTGGACAGCGCGATCGTGGAGGAAAAATCCTACGCCGCCTACTGACGCGTCCAGTAGCCAACTCATTATGGCCGGGACATCCCCCGACAGCGTCGCCGTCTTCAGCTATGAAGAGATCATCGGCGACGGGCTCTACAAGCTACCCTTCGTGCGGGCGCTCCGGGCTGCATGGCCGTCGGCGCGGATTACCTGGATCACGACCAAACGGACCGTCTACGCCGGCAAGCTCCAGCCCGTCATGGACGGGTTGATCGACGAGTTCCGCCAGGACAGCGGGATCGGCCACAGCCCCGCCGGGGTCCTTCTCCCCCTGCCCTGGCGCGACCGCTTCTCCATCATCATCGACACCCAGACGACGCTCTGGCGGACCCTGACGCTGCGCCGGCTGCCGCACGGCCTGTTCATCTCGCCGGCGGCGAACTTCCGGCTGTCCGACCGCAAGCCGGCCCCTGGCCGGGTCCGGCCTCCCCACATGGTGGACCGCCTGAACGAGCTGCTGGCGCTGGCATCCGGACACGTTCCCGCATCGAAGGCCGAACTGCGGCTGCCGGAAGACCTCACCGCCAAGGCGGAAGCGGCGCTGCCGCCCGGCCCGGACTATATCGGTCTGGCGCCCGGCGCCGGCAAACGCTTCAAGTGCTGGCCGCTGGAACGCTTCGTCGCGGTCGCCGCCGCCCAGGCGGAGCGCGGCCGGGTACCCGTCTTCATCCTCGGTCCCGACGAACTGGACTGGCTGGTCCCTATCCGCGAAGCCGTCCCCACGGCGCTGTTCCCCGAGCAGGATACCGCCCTCTGGGGCGACGGCTTCACGCCGCTTCGGACGATCGCCCTAGCCCGCCGTTTCGCGGCGGCACTGGCGAACGACAGCGGCGTCAGCCATATGTTCGGTGCGGCGGATGCGCCGCTAATCACTTTGTTCGGCCCGACCCCATCCGAGAAGTTCCAACCGAAGGTCACGCGCGGCGGAGTGATTACAGCTCAGGAGTTTGGAGGCGAGTCCATGACGGACATTCCGGTACAATCGGTGATCGAACGGCTTGACCAGCTTGCGATACGCCGTAACGCCCCCGGAGACTACCCGAAAAATCGCTGAAATCCGCGGACTTTTACTGCATTGTGTCGCTCAGAAACGGACGAGCAGAGATCATGCCTCCAATGAATACTCCCAAGACCATTCATCCCGTTCTCCTCTCCGGCGGGTCGGGCTCGCGCCTCTGGCCGATTTCGCGCGAGAGCTATCCCAAGCAGCTTCTGCCGCTGGTCGGTGAGCGGACCATGCTTCAGGACACGGTGCGCCGCGTCGTGGGCCAGCGCTTCGCGGCTCCGCTGGTGATCTGCAACGACGAGCATCGCTTCGTCATCGCGGAACAGCTGCGTGAGATCGCCGTGACGCCGTTCGCCATCGCGCTGGAGCCGGTCGGCCGCAACACCGCCGCCGCCGCCGCCGTCGCGGCCCTGATCATTACCGAACAGGACCCGGACGCCCTGCTGCTCCTGCTGCCGGCCGACCACGTCATCCGGGACGGCGACGCCTTCAACAAGGCGATCGACGCCGCCGCGAGTGCGGCTGCCGCCGGCAACCTCGTGACCTTCGGCATCACGCCGACCCAGCCGGAAACCGGCTACGGCTATATCCGCCAGGGCGCCGAGCTGACCGGCCATGCGGGCGTGTTCCAGGTCGATGCCTTCGTCGAAAAGCCGAAGATGGAAACCGCGCAGGACATGCTGGCCGCCGGCGGGCATTTCTGGAACGGCGGCATGTTCCTGTTCTCCGCCGCCAAGCTGCTGGCCGAGATGGAAAAGTTCGAGCCGGCCATCGTGGCCGCCTGCCGCGACGCGATATCCAAGGGTTCGCGCGACCTCGACTTCTTCCGCCTCGACCCCGAAGCCTTCGGCCGCGCACCGAGCATCTCGATCGACTACGCGGTGATGGAACGCACCGACGCGGCGGTCGTCGTGCCGGCGACCATCGGCTGGACCGATGTCGGCGCGTGGTCGGCCCTGTGGGACATCGGCGCCAAGGATGAGGACGGCAACGTCACCATCGGCGACGTCATGACCGAGGACGCCAACAACTGCTACATCCGCTCTGAAGGCGTGCTGACCGCCGTCGTCGGGCTGGACGACGTGGTCGTGGTCGCCACCGACGACGCGATCCTGGTCGCCAGCCGCGACAAGGTGCAGGACATCAAGAAGGTGGTCGAGCGCCTGAAGAAGGAAGGCCGTCCAGAAGCGAAGATCCACAGCCGCGTCCATCGTCCCTGGGGCTTCTACCAGTGCCTGCACGAAGGCGAGCGCTTCCAGGTCAAGCGCCTGACCGTCAAGCCGGGCGCCACCCTGTCGCTCCAGAAGCACTATCACCGGGCCGAGCACTGGGTCGTCGTCAACGGCACCGCCCTGGTGACCCGCGACGCCGATCAGGTGCTGCTGCGCGAGAACGAGTCGATCTACATCCCGCTCGGCGCCGTCCACCGCCTGGAGAACCCCGGCAAGGTGACGCTGAACCTGATCGAGGTCCAGTCCGGCTCCTACCTGGGCGAGGACGACATCGTCCGCCTGACCGACACCTATGGCCGGGCGTAATCGAAAGACAAGGGCCGGAAACCGGAGTTTCCGGCCCTTTCCTATTCCGCTCCCCTATGGATCGGATCGACCCAGGCGACGGTCTCCGGCTGCTCGACCATGGGGATGTCCAGGTTGACGACCACCGCTTCCTGATCGCTCCGCACCAGCACGCATTCCAGCGCCTCGTCGGCGCTGGCGTTGATTTCCTGGTGCGGGACGAAGGGCGGGACGTAGATGAAGTCGCCGGGTCCCGCCTCGGCGGTGAACTCCAGTGCGTCGCCCCAGCGCATCCGGGCACGGCCGCGCACCACGTAGATCACGCTTTCCAGCTCGCCATGATGGTGCGCGCCCGTCTTGGCGTCGGGATGGATCTTGACTGTGCCGGCCCATAGCTTCTGCGCGCCGACGCGGGCGTAGTTGATCGCCGCCGCCCTGTTCATGCCGGGCGTCTGCGGCGTGTTCGTATCGAGTTGACCGCCGCGCACGACGCGTACGCCCTGCTCGCGCCAGTCCGGCTTTTCCTCGGACATGCTCTCCACTCCTCCTCAGCCTGCGCTCAGCCCGCGTAGACGTCCCGGTAAAGGCTGACGATCTCCTCCTCCGTCGGCACGCGCGGATTGTTGGCCGGCGAGCCCGACCCAAGCGCCTGCTGCGCCATCAGCGGCAACAGCGACATGAAGCGCTGCTCGTCGATGCCGTAGTCCCTCGGCGTCGGCACCTTCAGGTCGGAGTTGAGGTCGCCCAGCGCCTCCAGCAGCGCCATGCCCGCCGCCTCGTCGTCCGCATCGTGCGGGCACACGGCCATGGCGCGGGCGCAGTCGGCATAGCGCCGCGCCGCCTTCGGCAGCGAGAAGGCGGTCACCGCCGGCAGCAGCATCGCGTTGGACAGGCCGTGCGGCACATGGAAATGCGCGCCGATCGGCCGGCTCATGCCATGGACCAGAGCGACGGAAGCGTTGCTGAAGGCGATGCCGGCCTGGTTGGCCGCCAGCATCATCTCCTCCCGCGCCTGCCGGTTGGCCGGCTCGAAGCAGGCGGTGCGCAGGTGGCCTGCCACCCGCGCCATCGCGGCGAGCGCCATCGAGTCCGAGAACGGGTTGGCCTTGCGGCTGACATAGGCCTCGATCGCATGGGTCAGCGTGTCGATGCCGGTGTCGGCGGTCAGCCGGAACGGACAGCTCAGCGTCAGTTCGAAATCGACGATGGCGGCCTGCGGGATCACGCCGTTGCCGGCGATCAGCATCTTCTCGTCCGTCTCGGTATCGGTGATGACGGTGAACTTCGTCACCTCCGACCCCGTGCCCGCCGTGGTCGGGATCGCGAGCAGCGGCATGCTCATGTTCGGGATGACGTTCGGGACCTTGTAGTCGCGCATCTTCCCCGGGTTGGCCGCCATCACGCCCATCGCCTTGGCGGTGTCGATCGGCGAGCCTCCGCCCAGCGCTATCATGCCGTCGAAGCCGCCCTCGGCCAGGATCTTCGCCCCGGCGTAGACCACATCGGTCGTCGGGTCCGGCACGGTGTCGGCGAAGACCTCGAACGGGATGCCCGCCTTTTCCAGCAGGTCGGTCAGCTTCGATACCGAGCCGCTGTCGCGCATATAGGGATCGGTCACGACCAGCGGCCGCCCGACCCCCAGCCGGCCCAGCGTCTCCGCGACCTGGGCGATGGAACCGCCGCCGATCAGCATCAGCTTGGGCATCGCGATTGTGGCGATCATGTTATTGTTTCCTCCCGCAACTGTCTGTGACCCGATCTTGTACGCCGGGTGCATGCCGGGGCAAGCCCCGACGTCCGGCAGCCATTGGATCATCGGGAATCATTGCCGGAAAGTTCAGGCCGCGACCGCCCCCTGGGCGACATAATAGTAGATCGAGAGGAAGTGGCACGTGCTGCCGGCCAGCACGAAGAGATGCCAGACCGCATGGTTGAACGGCATGCTCTCCCACACGAAGAAGGCGACACCGCTGGTATAGGCCAGCCCGCCCAGCGCCAGCAGCAGGAGCCCCGTCGTTTCCATGTTCTCGACGATCGGTCCGATCGCCAGTACCCCGATCCAGCCGGTGGCGAGATACAGCATCAGCGAGAGACGGGCGTAGCGGTTGGTGTGGAAGATCTTGAAGACGACGCCGAAGGCGGCGATGCTCCAGACCACCGCGAACAGCGTCCAGCCCCAGGCGCCGTCCAGCACCAGCAGGCAGTAGGGCGTGTAGGTGCCGGCGATCAGCAGGAAGATCGCGGCATGGTCGCAGGTCTTGAAGATCAGCTTGGTCGGCTTGTGCCGGATCGCATGGTACAGGGTCGAGGCCAGATACAGCAGGACCAGGGTAGCCCCGTAAAGGGTGAGGCTGATCATGACCCTGACGTCGTCGCTGACGACGGCCAGACCCATCAGCGCCACCAGCCCCAGGACCGCCAGCACGGCGCCGATCCCATGGGTCACGGTATTCGCCAGCTCTTCCAGCCAGGTGTATTCCTGATCCTTGGCCTGATCCTCGGCAAGCGGGTCGGAGACGGTCGAGCCTTCGGCAAGGTGAACGGACATGGAACCCCTCTGAGCCGCAACGGAATGCCCACGTATCTGACAACAGAATTAGAGCATGAAGGTGACAATCCGACTGTGATGCGAATGACAAGCGGATGACGATTCCGGACGCCCCGAAACCATGTTCCCCCTGTAACCTTTTGAAATCCGACGCTATGTTTGACCCACGCGATGAAATTGCGCGAAGAATCAAGGGAGCGGATGGGAAACGATGAAAAGCTTGCTTCACGCCTTGTCCATCACGGTCTGTACCGTCACCGCCGCCATGACCGGCGGCGCTGCCATCGGTACCGCCCAGGCCCAGAGCTTCCAGCCCGCCATCGTCTTCGACATGGGCGGCAAGTTCGACAAGTCCTTCAACGAAGCGGCCTATGCCGGCGCCGAACGCTTCAAGAAGGAAAGCGGGATCGAGTACCGCGAGTTCGAAGTCACCCAGGAAGCCCAGCGCGAGCAGGCGCTCCGCACCATGGCAAGGCGCGGCGCCAACGTCGTCGTCGGCGTCGGCTTCGCCCAGGCGAGCGCCATGGAAAAGGTCTCGCAGGAATTTCCCGACACCAAGTTCTGCATCATCGACAGCGTCGTCGAACGGCCCAATGTCCAGTCCATCACCTTCAAGGAGCATGAAGGATCGTTCCTGGTCGGCATGATGGCGGCGCTGGCGTCCAAAACAGGCAAGGTCGGCTTCGTCGGCGGCATGGACATCCCGCTGATCCGCAACTTCGCGACCGGCTACCAGCAGGGCGTCAAGCACGCCAACCCGCAGGCCGAGATCTTCCAGAACATGACCGGCACGACGCCGGCCGCATGGCGCGACCCGACCCGGGGCGGCGAACTAGCGAAGAGCCAGATGGACCGGGGCGCCGACGTGATCTACGCGGCGGCCGGCGGCACCGGCATCGGCGTCCTCCAGGCGGTGGCCGACGCCAAGAAGCTGTCGATCGGCGTCGACAGCAACCAGAACCACCTGCATCCCGGCTCGGTCCTGACCTCCATGATCAAGCGGGTCGACGTCGCGGTCTACAACTGCATGAAGTCGGCCAAGGAAGGCTCCTGGCAGGCGGGCTCCCGCGTCCTCGGCCTCAAGGAAGACGGCGTCGGCTATTCGCTGGACGACGACAACAAGTCGCTGGTCACCGACGACATGAAGAGACAAGTGGAAGCCGCCAAGGCCAAGATCGTCGCGGGCGAAATCCAGGTCCAGCCGTACAAGCAGTAAACTGGCAAGCAGCAAACCGGGAGCGGGCGGAATGACCGACAGCATCGCGCAAGGCGGCCTGGACAACGGGCCGGCCGGGAGCCATCCGCCCGCCCTGAGGCTCACCGGCGTCAACAAGTGGTTCGGCGCCAACCACGCCAACAAGGATGTTTCCCTGACCGTCCGCCGGGGCAGCATCCATGGCGTGATCGGTGAGAACGGCGCCGGCAAATCGACGATCATGAGCATCGTCTACGGCTATCTGCGCGCCGACGGCGGCACCGTGGAAGTCGATGGCCGGATCACCGACATCCGGTCGCCGCGCGACGCCATCGCCGCCGGCATCGGCATGGTCCACCAGCACTTCATGCTGGTGGACACCTTCACGGTGGTCGAAAACGTCCTGCTCGGAGCGGAGGGCGGCGCCACCCTGGCCCCAGGCCTCGGCCGAGCCCGCAGGGAACTGGAGCGGCTGGAGCATGAATACGCGCTGGACGTCGATGTTGACGCCGTCGTCGGCGACCTGCCGGTCGGCCTGCAGCAGCGCGTCGAAATCCTCAAGGCGCTTTATCGCGGCGCCGACATCCTGATCCTGGACGAACCGACCGGCGTCCTGACCCCGCAGGAAGCCGACCACCTGTTCCGCATCCTCCGGGCGCTGCGCGACCAAGGCAAGACGATCGTCATCATCACCCACAAGCTGCGCGAGATCATGGACCTGACCGATACGGTCACCGTGATGCGCAGGGGCGAAGTGGTCGCCAACGTCGAGACGGCCTCCACCAGCCGCGAACAGCTTGCCGAACTGATGGTCGGGCGCAAGGTGCTGCTGCGGGTGGACAAGAAGCCGGCGGAGCCGGGCGCCGTCGTGCTCGACGTGCGGGCGCTTAAGGTCGTGGACTCCACCGGAGTCCTGCGCGTCAAGGAAGTCAGCCTGAACGTCCGGGAGGGCGAGATCGTCGGCATCGCCGGCGTTTCCGGCAACGGCCAGTCCGAACTGCTGGAGGCGCTGGCCGGCATCCTTCCCATCGCCGGCGGATCGGTCCGCGTCCATGGCGAGAAGATCAGCGGCAGGTCCATCTACAACCCGCGCGACCTGCGCCGGGCCGGCATCGCCCATGTGCCGGAAGACCGCCAGAAGGTCGGCCTCGTCACCTCCTTCTCCGCCAGCGAATGCGCGGTATTGGGATACCAGGACGACTCCCGCTACAACGGGCGCATCCTGATGGACCACGGCGCGATGCTCGACCGCTGCCGCGCGCAGATGAAAAGCTACGACGTGCGCCCGCCCCTGCCGGACCTGCCGGCAGCCAACTTCTCCGGCGGCAACCAGCAGAAGATCGTGCTGGCCCGCGAGATCGAGCGGAATCCCGACGTCCTGCTGATCGGCCAGCCGACGCGCGGCGTCGATATCGGCGCCATCGAGTTCATCCACCGCCGCCTCGTGGAACTGCGCGACGCCGGCAAGGCGATCCTGCTGGTGTCGGTGGAACTGGACGAAATCCTGGCGCTGAGCGACCGCATCCTCGTCATGTTCGACGGCCACCTCGTCGGCGAGATCCCCGCCGGTCAGGCGACCGAGCGCCGGCTGGGATTGATGATGGCCGGGATTTCGGAGGAAGCGGCGGAGTGAAGCAACAGACGAAAGGATTGAAGTTTGTAGAGTTTTCGCCTCGTAGCGCAACTGTATTGAATTGGGGTTCTGCGGGGTGGCTCAGTGTATGGCGATC
>NZ_JCACHA010000709.1:0-11334 GCF_059503625.1 Skermanella sp. | reverse complement strand
AAATCCGTTGCGGTCAGGACAGGCGCGCGACGATGCGGTCATAATCCTCAAGCCCGTCCAGAGGCCCCAGGGCCGTCACCGTCGGCGGCTTCAGCCGCAGCCGCAAGGCCGCGCGCTTCACGGCGGCGGCATCGACGGCTTCGATCTTCTCCACCATCTCCTCGATCGTCA
Source organism: Skermanella sp. (assembly GCF_059503625.1). NCBI lineage: Bacteria > Pseudomonadati > Pseudomonadota > Alphaproteobacteria > Rhodospirillales > Azospirillaceae > Skermanella > Skermanella sp. Next base: position 11,163 of record NZ_JCACHA010000709.1, on the reverse strand, counting down.
GAGGCCGGTCGAAGATCACCATCTGCTGACCAAGCTGCTCGCAACGCGACATCGTGCTTTCAAGCGACATCAGCATGCCGGCCTTGAGCTGGGCGCGGGCGCGGCGGACTTCCTCGTCCGTGACGTCTTCGGCGACCTTGCACAGCTCGTCGCACATGACCGGCACCAGTTCGCCGATCTTTTCCGGGCCGGTGCCGGCATAGATGCCGAACAATCCGTTGTCCTCATACGCGCCGGAGAAGGTGTGGACGCTGTACGCCAGCCCGCGCTTCTCGCGGACTTCCTGGAACAGCCGGGACGACATGCCGCCGCCCAGCAAGGTCGAGAGGACGGAATGGGAGTAGTAATCGGGGTCGTGGACGCCGACGCCCTCGAAGCCCAGCACGATATGGAGCTGCTCCAGATCGCGGTCCTCGCGGAAGTCGCCGCCGGTATAGCGCGCCGGGTCGAGCGGAGCGGGATCGGTCGAGGCCGGCAGGTCGCGGAAGGTCCGCTCCGCCATCTCGACGACCGTGTCGTGGTCGATCCGGCCCGAGGCCGCCAGCACCATGGTCCGGCCGGAATAGTTGGAGCCGATATACTCGACCAGCGCGTCGCGCGGCAGGCTGCCGATGATGTCGGGATGGCCCAGGACCGGGCGGCCGAGCGCCTGTTCCGGGTAGGCGCAGGACTGGAAGTGGTCGAAGATGATGTCGTCGGGCGTGTCTTCCGCCTGCCCCAGCTCCTGGAGCACGACGGCGCGCTCCCTGGACAGCTCGTCCTCGTCCAGCAGGCTGTGCTGGAGCATGTCGCCGATCACGTCCAGCGCCAGGGGCGCATCCTCCTTCAGGACCTTGGCGTAATAGGCGGTATGCTCGCGGGTCGTATAGGCGTTCATGTGCCCTCCGACCGCCTCGATCTGCTCGGAGATGTCGAAGGCGGTGCGGGTCGGCGTGCCCTTGAACACCATGTGCTCGACCAGATGGGCGACGCCGTTGACCTCGGCCCGCTCGTTGCGGGTGCCGACGCCGACCCAGACGCCGAGAGACGCCGTCTCGACATGGGGCATGGTGTCGGTGGCGACCCGCAGGCCGTTGGGGAGAGTGGTGACCCTAATGGTGCTCATGCGGCCCCCAGGGCAGCGGAAGCGGTGCGGCGGGCACGGGACCGGACGAAGTCCTGGACCGCCTTGAGGTCGTTGGGCAGCACGGTGACGCGCTCCTCGCGCTCGTAAAGATCGGCCAGACGGGGCGGCAGCGGCGGACGCACGCCGGTAGCCCGCTCGACCGCATCGGGGAACTTGGCGGGATGGGCGCAGGCCAGCGCCACCAGCGGCACCGACGGATCGAGATGCGGCTGCTCGGCCCTGGCTGCGGCAAGGCCGACGGCGGTATGTGGATCGATCATCAGCCCGCCTGCACTCAGGCGGGTGCTCGCCATCGTGGCGCCGGTCAGGTCCTCGTCCACCTTATGGCCGTTGAACAGCAGGCGAGCCCGGCCGAGCTGTTCCGGCGTCACGGCGAAGGAGCCGCCGGCGCGGAACCGGCCCATGCACTCGGTCAGCGCGGCGCCGTCGCGGTCGTACAGGTCGAACAGCAGCCGCTCGAAATTGCTGGAGATCTGGATGTCCATGCTCGGGCTGATGGTCGGCATGACGCCGGCCGTCGCCATCGTGCCGGTCGCGAAGAAGCGCGCCAGGATGTCGTTGGAATTGGTGCCCACGACCAGCCGCTCAATCGGCAGGCCCATCGCGCGGGCGCCGTAGGCGGCGTAGACGTTGCCGAAGTTGCCGGTCGGCACGGCGAACGACACCGGCCGGTCGGGAGAGCCGAGCTGGACCGCCGCCGCGAAGTAATAGACGATCTGGGCCATGATCCGCGCCCAGTTGATCGAGTTGACCGCCGACAGGTTCTGCTCGTCCCGGAAGGCGGTATCGTTGAACATCGCCTTGACGAGGTCCTGGCAGTCGTCGAACGAGCCTTCCAGCGCGATGTTGTGGACGTTGCTGGACAGCACCGTCGTCATCTGCCGGCGCTGGACCTCCGACGTGCGGCCCTTCGGGTGCAGGATGAAGATGTCGATCGCCTCGCGGTCGCGGCAGGCCTCGATCGCGGCGGACCCGGTGTCGCCGGAGGTGGCGCCGACGATGGTGACGCGTTCTTTCCTCTTCGCCAGGACGGTGTCGAACAGGCGGCCGAGCAGTTGCAGCGCCACGTCCTTGAACGCCAGCGTCGGGCCGTGGAAAAGCTCCATCACCCAGGTGCTCTGGTCCAGCTGGACCAGGGGCGTCACGGCGGCATGGTCGAAGCCAGCATAGGCGTCGCGGACCAGCGGCGCGAACTCCGCCTCCGTCACGCGTCCGCCCAGGAACGGCGTCATGACCTTGATCGCCAGATTGGCGTAGGACAGGCCGCGCATCGCCCTGATCTCGTCATGGGTGAATGTCGGCCATGTCTCGGGCACGTACAGTCCGCCGTCGCGGGCCAGACCGGCCAGAAGAACTTCGTCGAAGGCGAGTGTCGGGGCGGCGCCCCTCGTGCTGATGTAGCGCAAGCTCAATGGTCTCCACATCTTGGCGCCCAGGAGCCTCCTGATGCGCCCGGTACACTAGCGAGTGAGCCGGTACGGGCGCAAGGGCCGGGGATGTCTCCAGAGAACAGGCCAGCGAAACAAAAGGCGCATGGATTCGGTTGTTGCGGGGTTATTCCCGCATTCTCCGACCGGAGCGAGCCTCTTGAGCCAGACCTTCGACACCCCCGACATCTCCCTCGACACCGCCCAGCGGGAAACCGAAGAGTTCCTGACGGTCCAGATGCCCTCGACATTGTCGGCCGTGGAATACGACATGCCGCGCTTCGGCGAAGAGCCCAACCGCCAGAATCTGGCCCACGTGACCCGCAGCCGCGTCGATGTCCGGCACGTCACCGGCACGCCCGACGCCGCATATCTGGTCAGCGCCTTCGGCGAGGACCTGCTGATGACGGTGCAGCTGAACGTCCGCCGCTTCGTCGTGGTCTATTCGGTGCCGGTGACGCTGCCGATCGGGTCGAGCACGATAGCCCCCCATTTCGAGCGCTGGGCCACGGGCGCGCAGCACGCGGGATGGATGATCGGCTGGCGCGACACGGCGGCTCCGCGCGAACCCGACCAGCATTGGGTCGAGACCTACTGCTACGCCAATCTGGAACCGGATTTCCTGGTCAACGACCTGCACAAGCTCTACTGGCGGACCGACATCCTTCAAATGACGCGCTACTTCATGCTGGAAGGGATCCGGGCCGGCGTGCCTTTGTCGCCGATGAACGCGGGCTATCGCGTCTGACATCGCCGACGCCGCGCCGGCGCTGGCGGCTATGGCCGGACGGTCGCAATCGCCAGGATGGAGATCAGCCGGCCGGCGTCGTGGATCGGGCGGTAGGATACGCCGACGACCCGTCCGTCCGGCTGCACCACCCATCGGGGAACGGTCGCCATGACCTCTTCGAACGTCGCGGTGCCGCCGCCGCCGTCGCCGAAGGCAAGATCGACCGCGGCCTGAAACAGCGGCCGGGCATACTCCTGCAAACCGAGGACATCGAAAATAGGCCGGCCTGCCGGTGACCGGCCGAACAGGTCGAGACAGGCGTTGGAATAGGTGTCGCCGCAGACGCCGTCCCTCCCGAACAGCATCAGCGCCTGCCCCAGCCCGCCGAGCATGCTGCGCATGGCGGCATTGAGAGATTCCAGCTCGCGGTTGGCTTCGGTCAGCTCGTCGGAGCTGATCTGGAGATTGCGGGCCGCCAGCCTCAGCTTCTCGTCGCTCTGGACATAGGACGCCTCGACCTGATCCAGGAAATGGTCGAACCCGGTCAGCAGCACGTCGGCGGCGTGGTTGCTCCCCAGCCTTTTCAGCAGTCCGACATCCTCGGTATCGAAGGCCCTCCGGAGTTGCCGTCTTATCTTGCGGGAGCGCGTCATGCCGGTCCGTCAATCTTCCAGGGAGATTTCGCAGAAGGAGGCGATCGTCATGGACTGGTTGTGCAACTCGCTCAGGCTGTCGTCGCCATGAGGACCGATTTCCCCATATGAATAGAAGCCGGCGATCGGAGTGCCTGCCGGGAACACGGCGCGGACGGCCTCGATCTCGTCGTCGATGTCGTCGCCCAGTACGTTCCTGCGGCCGACGCAGCTGATCAGCAGCACCGCGGCGCCGGCTCCGGCTCCGGCTCCGGAGCTTTCCCTTACCTGCTCGGCGGCAAGCTTGGCGCCGTCGATCAGCCGCTGGTTGTCGGCGTGCATCAGCCGGACGAGACTGCCGGGCTCCAGCGCCCCGGCGAGCGTCAGGGTGCCGGCATCCCAGTCCACCGCCATGACCGACCGTATCAGGCCGTTGCGCGCCGGGTCGCTCTGCCCGACCAGGGCCAGCGGATAGAGCAGGCCGCTAGACGGCAGTTCGCTCGCCTTTTCGCCCAGGTAGTCGCAGTAGAGCCGCAGGGCCGGCTTGCGGTCCAGCGTGCTCAGCACGGGGCCGGACGCCTCGGTCACCGTGCGGGTCGGGCCGAACGAGGTCCAGCCGCTGGCCGAACCGGTTCCGACCCTGAGATCGGGACCGTAGAGGCCGACCGCGACGGCCTGGTCGGTGTAGACCTGATTGCCCAGGATCGTGAAGGTCTGGCCGAACCGGTTGCCGTCCGCCGCCATGCCGCCGATGGTCGGGGTCGACGGAGGCAGCGCGGCGCGAAGGCCATGGACGAAGGCGTGACCGTCGACTCCAAGGCCGGGGATGAAGGGAACCACGGCGGCGGGAGGACCGGACGACAGAAGAAGGTCGCCCAGCAGATGGCCGGCCGGGCCGGAACGGGCCTGGCTGTCCAGTGCGACGCGCTGCATCCGGACGACGGTGCTGTCGAAATCGAGGCCTAGAAGCGAGACCAGACCGTCACCGGCGCCGCCCACCCCGATCTCTCCGGCCGTCGAGCAGCCGATCACCGCGGCGTTGGGAAAAGCCGCCGACACTCGCCGGGCCACATGGCGTCCAAGGTCGAGATCGGGCGGGCAGAAGCAGAACACGAGGTCTGGGCAGAAGCCGCCCCATTGGATGCGCAGCGATTCGAGATCCGACGCCGACGCCGTGAACGACCGCGACCTCATCGTACCGGCAGCTCTGGAAAGAGAGCCATGAACTGAACGCCGGCAAACGCTAACGGTACCATTCCAGTCATTTGCTGCCTCTTGATGCCACCAGTCGAACATTCACCAAAGGATGAGCGACATCAGCCGAATGAAAACACGACGGATCACACTCACCCTTAATTTCAATATGCCCGAACCGCAAGGCAAGCAGTATTTAGCGAAAATTTCGATATTTAATTCGGAAAATTGACCATTAGCCGATGGCGCCACCGCAATCCTTTCCATAGCATCTACTTTTTATCATATTAGATAAGTCATACCATCCGGCTGCCGACGATGGCGCTCCGGCTTCATTCCCAGCATCACAGACGGTTTTGCCTTGGCGCCCCGCAAAGGGTTGCGGGGCGCCAAGGCAGATCCGAACACTTTCGTCTAATACCGGCTTTTGCCATCCGCGTGGGGACGTGGTAGTCCGTGCCGCCAGCGTGGCGGGACAGGAAGCGGGAGTGCGCATGCTCCCTCCGAGACGGAAAAAAGCCGGCCTTCGTCTGTGACAAACACGCCGTATATGCGTTGAAACCAATTACAGCACCCAAGATATTGAACCATCCATACAGCTTGGGTCTATCGCCTTTATGGAGGCCAGATATGGATCACAAACCCCGTCTGATCGTTGCGGAAGACGACCCCCTGATTGCCTGGGCCGTGCGGGTCGGGCTGGCCGATCAGGGTTATGAGGTTTGCGGCTGGGCGGACACCGGAAGGGAAGCGGTGCGTCTGGCCGAACTTCACCGTCCGGATGTCGCCGTCGTCGACTTCGGGTTGGCCGACGGGACCGACGGCATGGCGGCGGCGCGCGAGATATCCAGCAGGCTGGGCATTCCGGTGGTGATGTGCAGCGAAGATGCCGGCGCGGGAGATTGCGCGGACGAGGCAGCCGTGGTCGGCTGGGTGTCGCGGCCTTACCGGATCAGCGACCTGAACCGGCTGATCGCCGCCGCCATACGTCATTAGACCGGTGCGTCATTAGATTACAGTGGGTTTAAGTATCCTGTGCGCTCTAATGCCGGAAACCACGGGATCCAACCGGCAGGATGGGATGGGGAACATGAATCCGATTGAACGGGCGGCGGCATCGCTGCTGGAAGCGCGCCGCACCGGCGCCCGGCTGGACGGCCTTCCCGAAGGTACGGCCCCGGCCGACGCCGCCGCCGCCTACGCGATCCAGGACCTGATCACCGCCGGACTTCAGGCTGAACTGGGTGGAACGGGCGGCTGGAAAGTGGGCTCCAAGGGCACCACGGACCAGCCGCTCTGCGCGCCGATGCCGTCGGGACTGTTCCAGAAGTCGCCGGGCAGCCTGAAGGGCGCCGACTTCAAGACCCGCATCATCGAGGCCGAGGTGGCGTTCCACATCGCCAGCGACCTGCCGCTCCTGGATCGCGCTTACGAATCGGAAGACCTGATCGACGCGATCGACTTCATCGTACCGGCGATCGAGGTGGTGGAAAGCCGCTACGCGAACTTCCGGGCGCTTGAGCGCATGTCGGTCCTGGCCGACAGCCTGTCGAACGGCGGCTTCGTCCATGGCGAACCCGTCCATGACTGGCGCGGCCTCGATCTGGTGAACCCGACGGCGTCGCTGGTGGTCGACGGCGCCGTGACGCTGGAGACGAGGGGCGGCAACCCGGCGGGCGACCTGATGCGGCTGGTCGGCTGGCTCGCCAACCATGTGGCCGAGCGCAACGGCGGCCTGCGCGCCGGAGATTTCGTGACCACCGGCAGCTTCATCGGCATGCAGCCGGTCGGACCGTCTGCGGATGTGGAAATCCGGCTGTCCGGAGTCGGCAGCGCCCGCGTCCGGTTTGTGTGAGGTCGTTCAGCGCGGATCGACGACTCCGACCTGCCGGCACATCGACAGCAGCAGGCAGGTCGAGCATTTCGGGCGCGCCGCCGTGCAGACGAACTTGCCGAACGGCACCAGCCGTTCGTTGATCTCGATCCAGTAACGCTGGGGAAGCCTCGACTCCAGCGCCTGCATGGTGCGTTCGGGGCTGGTGGCGGCGACGTAGCCCCAGCGGTTGGTGATCCGGTGGACATGGACGTCGACCGCGACGGCGGGCCGGTCGAAGCCGACCGCCAGGGTAAGCGCCGCGATCTTGGGGCCGACTCCGCGAAACGCCGTCAGCTCGGCAAGCGAATCGGGCACCTTTCCGCCGTGCTCGTCGATGATCTGGCGGGCGATCACCTTCAGGTCGCGGGCCTTCGGCTCCGGGAACGTGGCTCCCATCAGCAGGGCGACCAGCCTTTCTTCGGGAAGGGCAACGAAGTCTTCCGGCGTGCGCGCCTCGGCGAACAGGCGCAGGCAAACCTCCACAGTGGTCTCGTCGCGGGTGCGGGCTGAGATCAGGCTGCCGGCGAGCTGCTCGAACGGCGTCCCGTAGCCGCGGTCGCGCAGGTCGAACATGGCCGCCTTCGGCAGATCGGCCACGGCCCGGCGCAGGCGCTCGAACACCGCGTCGATGTCGAGGGGTTCCTTGCCGGTTTCCGGCGTGGCTGCATGCGTCTGGGACATGCCACGCCAACCGCCGGAACGGACCGGTGGTTCCATCGGCCGGCACTCGCCGCAATCGTCTTTCATCCACGCAATAAATGCGAAGATGCCACGGCGTCATTCACCGCTCAGGGGACCCTGGCGGAACAAAAAACATTGCCGGAGGGCCAGAAGACCACACAGAATTTTAACTATAAGCCGGATAGGTTCGGATCATGCACTAGCGTTCTTGGCCAGAAAGGAATGCGCCCATGAGCCGGACCCGCACCGCCCTCGCCGTTTCCCTGCTGCTGTTCTCGCCCTTGCAGGCGATGGGACAGACCGTGGAGCCAGCGGCAACGGTGCAAGCTTCGGCCGATCATGGAGCCGCCCCCGCAGCGCGGGAAATGTCCAGGGCCGAAGCGCTGACCCTGTTCAACTCGGCATTTTCCCAGTTCAGGAACGGGTTCGTCGATCAGGTCGATGCAGACAAGCTGGTCGAAGCCGCCATCGGCGGGCTGCTGACCTCGCTGGACCCGCATTCCAAATACCTCAACCCCGACAAGTACGCCGAGAACAAGGCGCAGAACAGCGGCGAGTTCGGCGGCGTCGGGGTCGAGATGGCTGTCGAGAACGGCTTGGTGAAGGTGCTCACCCCGATCGAGGACTCGCCCGCCTTCCGCGCCGGCGTGCTGCCGGGCGACTTCTTCACCCACATCAACGGCGAACCGGTTCGCGGCGTCACCCTCGTCGAGGCGATGGAGCGCATGCGCGGCAGCATCGGCACGCCGCTGCGGCTGACCGTCCAGCGCGGCAGCGGCGGCCAGAGCTTCGACCTGACGCTGATGCGCGAGCTGGTCAAGAGCCCGGCGGTGCGCTGGCGGACGGAGGGAACCGTCGGCTACGTCAAGATCAGCGGCTTTACCCAGCAGACCCAGCCGGGCCTCGAGAAGGCCATGGCGGGGATCGAGGCCGAGCTGGGTCCCCGGCTGACCGGCTACGTGCTGGACCTGCGCGACAATCCGGGCGGGCTGGTCAAGCAGGCGATCTCGGTCTGCGACAGCTTCCTGGACCAGGGCGAGATCGTATCCACCCGCGGCCGCGATCCCGACTCGGCGCGGCACTACTTCGCGACGCCCGGCGACCTCGCCCATGGCAAGCCGATCGTGCTGATCGTCAACGGGCGCAGCGCATCGGCGTCGGAAATCGTGGCAGGCGCCCTCCAGGACCAGCGCCGGGCGGTAGTCCTGGGGACGCAGACCTTCGGCAAGGGCTCCGTCCAGACCATCACGCCGCTGTCGAACCGGGGCGCCACCCGGATGACGACGGCGCGCTACTACACGCCGTCGGGGCGCTCCATCCAGGCGCTCGGCATCACCCCCGACATGACGGTCGAACAGGCCCGGGTGACGCTGGCGGGCGACCACGGGCAGGAAGGCGACTACCAGCTTACCCGGGCGCTGGACATCGTGCGCGGCGCCGCCGTCTTCACGGCGCCGGTCTCCGCCACGGCGCAGCAGGCGCAACTGGTTCAGTAACCCCGCGTCAGGATGCTGGTCCGGCCACCCTCAGCCGGTCCAGCAGAGTGCTGGACGCGAAGCCGTCGGCCGGCAGGTTCTGCGTCTTCTGGAAAGCCCGGATGGCGGCGCGCGTATTGGCGCCGATGATGCCGTCGGGGTTTCCCGCGGCATGCCCCCTGCCCCCCAGCAGGCGCTGCATCTCGAACCGCTCGTCGCGGCTGAGCGACCTTTCCTCGCGCGGCCAGCCGCCCTGGATGCCGGGCAGCCCCGCGATCCGGTCGCTCAGGTAAGCCACCGCCAGGCCGTAGCTGCTGGAGTTGTTGTAGCGCAGGATCGAGCGGAAGTTGTTCAGCACCAGGAAAGCCGCTCCGCGATATCCGGCGGGCAGCAGGATCGAGGCGTCGGCCTGATCCGGCAGCGGTCTTGCCCCGACGGCCTGGACGACGCCCAGGCGACGCCACTCCGCGACCGGCTTCCGCACGGTCAGTTCGGCCTGCTCATAGTCGAAGCCCGCGGGCAGTACGACCTCCGACCCCCACGGCTCCCCCGCTTTCCAGCCCACGTCGCGCAGGTATCCGGCTGTGGAGGCGAAGATGTCGGGCAGGCTGGTCCACAGGTCGCGCCGGCCGTCGCCGTCGCGGTCGACCGCATGCCCCGCGAAGGTCGTCGGCATGAACTGCGTCTGCCCCATAGCACCGGCCCAGGAGCCGATCAGGCGGTCGGGCGCCGCATCGCCCCGGTCGATGATCTTCAGGGCGGCGATCAGCTGTTCGCGGGCGAAGGCGGCCCGGCGGCCGTGCCACGCCAGGGTCGCCAGCGCCTCGACCACGTTGTACGAGCCGATATTGCTGCCGAAGTTGCTCTCCATCGCCCAGATCGCGACGATGGTTTCCGGCGGCACGCCGTAGTCGCGGCTGACGGCGGCGAGCAGCGGGCGCTGGATATCGAGCTGTTCGCGCCCCTTGTTGATCCGCGCGTCGTTCAGCGCGCCGTCCAGGTAGGTCCAGACCGGGCGGACGAACTCCGGCTGGCTGCCGTCCGCCTTCAGCACGTCGGGCAGGATCCTCAGGCGGGTCAGGCTCCGGTCCACGGTGGCGGCGCTGATACCGGCCGCCCTTGCCTCCACCCGGAAGTTGGCAAGCCACGACTCGAAATCGAGCTGCTCCATGACCGGATCGGCCGGCGGCGCCGACGGGGCCGGTTCGACCGTGGACACGGCATTGGAGGCGCCGGGGTTCGGCATGGGTTCGCCGCCGGCGGTGGAACAGCCTGCTGCCGCCACGACCGCGGCAGCCAGTACCATGATATGCGAAGTCCTCAGTGCCATGCGTCGTTCCGCCGTTGCAACCCGACGCCCTGCATAAAGCCGCCGGGCGCCGAGCACAAGCGGCCAATCCGCTCCCGGACCGGCGGCGGGCACCTCTCCGCGTCTCACTTTCGGAGGATCTCGATCCTTTTTCGAGGGATTACGTGATCTAGATCACAGTGCCCAAAGCGCTTGAATTCTATCCTTGGTCTTGCCTGAACTCGGCCGGACGGACTATGTTGCGGCGCGGCATCAGGTCGAAGTAAAATTATTCGAAGTGTTATGGTTGAGCCGATCACGAGATGAATTTGAGGTATCTTGTTCCAAGGCACCTTAATTTCTTGGACGTGGTGATGATGGAGCAGAAGGACGGGAGCGGCAGGGGCGTCAAGATGGATAGTTTCGTCAGGGATTGGGCACGGTGGTCGGTGGGTGAACGCTACACGGCGATTGCGGTCGTGGCGGCATCGGTAATCGGTCTGGCAAGCCATTTTCTACTTGAAATGATCTGATCCGAACCGGGCAAGCGGCGGGACGGCGCTTGCCTGAACGGGTGTGGCCGAATAGGCTCCATCCCATGGAAGAGTTCATCATCCGCCCCAATCCGTCCGACCCGCGCCTGACGCAGCGGGTTACCGGCATCGATCAGACCGGAGCGCCGATCGAAACCTCGGTCACGGTCGAACGCCCCCTGACCCTGTTCCTCAACGGTC
>NZ_JCACHA010000708.1:0-11400 GCF_059503625.1 Skermanella sp. | reverse complement strand
CGCAGGATCGACAGTTGAGTGACGGGAATGTCGGCCTCCGGGTACATCAGCGAGAGCGGGACCCAGGCGCCATGGTCCAGTCCGCGCCGGGGATCGCGCCGGACGGTTTCGCCCGTCCCGGCCTCCACCAGTTCAGCCGCCCGCTCCGCCAGTTCCGGCGCGCCGGGTGCTGCATAGCGCATCCGGTAAAGCTCGGCGGGAAAGCCCCGGAAATCATGGATCGTCTCGGGGGCGGACGTGGTCCCGACCGTGGGACCGTCCGTTTCCCAATGGGCCGAGACCACCAGGATCGCCTTCGGCCTGCCGAGCCGTTCGCCATAGCCGCGCAGGAACCCGGCCGCCCCGTCCTTCTCCAGCGCCAGCGTAGGGGCACCGTGCGACACGAACAGGCTTGGGAAACGGGACATGGACGGACTCCGGCGATACGGTACGGGACGAGACAGTATTCGCTGAACTATGCACCCGCGCGCCCGGCATCATAATCCGCCGTGCAGTCGGTAGACTGTATATGAAAACGCAACTATCCTTGATCGGAACAGCATGGGTGCCAACTTAGGCCGCCTACCCCATTTTCGTCATACCAAGACTTGATCTTGGTATCTCCTTTCGGAAACTGAGCGGGTGACATCCGGACTTCAGGTTGAAGTCCTCACGTCATTTTACGCCGGGAGACGCCAAGATCAAGTCTTGGCATGACGGTAGAGTGGAGCGTAATGCCCGCGTGACGCGCAGGAACGCTTCAAGTCAGCGCCCTTCGTTCAACCCAAAGGAGCGCACCGGAAGGGCTTGACCTCGATCTTCTGCCAGACGCCTTCGGTAACGTAGGGATCGTTAGCCAGCCACGCGTCCACCGCCTCCCGGTCGGGGAACTCGACGATGCAGGACGACCCGACCATGCGGCCGTCGTCGTCCAGGATGGCGCCTCCCACGATCATGCTGCCATTGGCCTTCATGGCGCGGGCGCCGACCAGATGAGGTTCGCGCGCCGCCATCCTGCGGTCCAGGGCGCCTTCGTCGGTACCGTCGTAGGCTATGATCAGGAACTGCATTTTCTATCGAATCCTTCTGGTTACGGCAGTTGGCGTCATCATCGAATATCGGTCCGCCTGCCCGCCCTGCGCCAGAAAAATGATGGATAGGGTGGAATGTTCGCTCACCTCCGGCGTCCACTGAGTCCGGGCGGGAAATCCGGACGGGTTTACCGGCGGCGCGGAGAAAGTTCGGAATGAATGAGACGGCGGCACTGATAGAGCCGCATATCCCGGCCCTGCGGCGCTATGCCTTCGCCCTGATCCGGGACGACGCCTCGGCGGACGACCTCGTTCAGGACTGCCTGGAGCGGGCCGTCTCCCGCTGGCACCTGCGGCGCGGCGGCGATGTCCGGGCGTGGCTGTTCACGATCCTGCACAACCTGTTCGTCAGCCAGCGCCGCCAGACGCTCCGGCGCGGATTACACCGGACATTGGAGGACGCGGAGCATGAGACAGGCATTCCGGGCGCACAGGAGCACGCCGTCATCCACCGCGACATGCTGCGGGCACTGTCCGCCCTGCCGGAAGAGCAGCAGTCGGTCCTGCTGCTGATCGGGGTGGAAGACCTCTCCTATTCGGAAGCCGCCCGCATCGTCGGCGTACCGGTCGGGACGATCATGTCGAGACTGAGCCGGGGGCGGAACCGGCTGCGCCGCCTCCTGAACGGCGGTTCCTTCAATGAAGAGCGCACCACCAGCGAGCGTCCGGCGACGCTCAGGAGAGTCAAATGACGGCAGGCATGCCGATCGGCGACGACGACCTTCACGGCTATGTCGACCAGCGCCTGACGCTGGAACGGATGGCTGCGGTCGAAGCCTATATCGCGACCCATCCCGATGCCGCCGCCCAGGTCCTTCAGTACCGGGAACAGCGGGATGCTCTGCACTCGGCTCTCCAGCATAAATACGACGAACCCGTCCCGGTCCGGCTGCGGGTTGCCGGAATCCAGGCCGAACGGCGCCGCCGGTGGCGTCGAAGCCTCGGGAGGGTCGCGGCGGCGGGGCTCTGGCTGCTGACCGGTGCGGCGGGAGGCTGGATCGCCAACGAGGAACTGACGGCCACGCCCCCGGGGCGGGTCACGGCGTCAGCCGCATTGCCCGGGAACGCCGTCGCCCAGGGAGCCTTCGCCGCCCACCGCGTCTTCGCCGCCGAGGTCAGGCACCCGGTCGAAGTGGACGTCGCCCAGGAAAAGCACCTTGTCGAGTGGCTGTCGAAGCGCCTTGCCCGCCCCTTGCGGGTCCCGGACCTTTCAGCTCAGGGATACAGGCTGATGGGCGGCCGGCTTCTGCCGGCGTCCGCCGGTCCCGCCGCCCAGCTCATGTACGACGACGGTACGGGACGCCGGCTCACGGTCTACCTGACGGCGGAGGACGGCGGCGAAACCTCGTTCCGCCATGTCCAGGACGGCGACCTCGGCGGCTTCCACTGGCGCGACGCCGGCTTCGGCTATGCGGTGCTGGCGCAGGCCGACCGGCGCGACCTGCTGGCGGCGGCGGAGGCGATCTATCGTCAGACCGGCGATACGGTCCCTGTGTCCGGACGGTAGCCGATCAGCCCCAGCAGCGCTTGGCCGGCCTTGGTTGTGTAGCGCTCCTTGTGGCGCAGCGCCAGGAACCGCCGTTTCGGCAAGGCCGCATCCAGGCGAACCAGCAGCCCGGCCCGGACCGACGGCGCCGACACCAGTCCGGAGATCACGGTGGCGCCTGCTCCGGCCTCCACGGCGCTGCGGACGGCCTCGTTGGACGGCAGTTGAAGCGCCACTTCGAGGCTTTCCGGCGCGATGCCGCCCGCCCTCAGCGCCGATTCGAACATCGCGCGCGTGCCGGAGCCGGGTTCGCGCAGCACCCAGGGCGTTTCCGGAAACGCCGTCAGGTCCACGGCGTCCCGCCCGGCCCAGGGATGTTCCGGAGCGACCACGAGGACCAGATCGTCCTCCGCGATCGCATGGACCGCCAAAGCCGGTTCTTCGACTTCGCCCTCGACGAAGCCGAGATCCGTCCCCCCGTCGCGGACCAGCGCCGCGACCTGTTCGGTGTTGCGGATGGTCAGGTCGAGCGCGATCCCCGGATGGAGCGACCGGAACCGGTGCATGACCGGCGGCAGCCAGTAATTGGCGACGGTCTGGCTGGCGGCCAGGGACAGCACGCCGCGCGTCAGTCCCGCAAGGTCCATCAGGACGGTTTCGGCAGCGGCGGCTTTCGCCAGCACCGCCCGCGCTTCCGTCAGGAACATCCTGCCCGCCTGCGTCAGCTCGATCCTGCGGCCCACCCGGTCGAACAGCCGGGTGGCATAGCGCGCTTCCAGCGCCGCGATGGCGGCGCTGACCGCCGACTGCGTCAGGTTGATGTCGCGCGCGGCGCCGGTGACGTGCTCGCGCTCGGCCACGGCGACGAAAATACGGAGTTGTTCAAGCGTCATGCCCAGGACCTTCGATGCGGCACGACCTTACATCCGTCTTGCCCGGAAATCACAGCGGATGCCCGAGCAGCCGGATCAGGCCCAGGCTGATCGCCGCAAGCGCCAGCAGCGAGACGGTGACCGCCGCCACGACGCGCAGCCCCGCCCTTGCCACCACCCTGATGTCGACACCCAGCCCCAGCGCCGCCATCGACAACGTCGTCAGGGCGCCGGAAACCGCCGCGGCCGGCTCCAGGACCGGTTCCGGCAGCAGCCCGGCGGAGCGAAGCCCCGCCAGCCCCAGGAACCCCACGACGAACCAGGGGACGAGATGGCGAAACGTCGGACGCCCGGTCCCCGCCGTCAGCGACAGGGCAAGCACGACCGGCCCCAGCATCAGCACCCGGACCAGCTTGACCAGCGTGCCGATCTGCACGCTCAGGGCCGCGACCGGACTTGTGGCGGCAAGCACCTGCGGCACGGCATAGACGGTCAAGCCGGCCAGCACGCCGTACTGCGCATCGCTCAGCCCGAATGCCGGCGCCGCCAGCGGCAGCGCCAGGACCACCAGGACCCCAAGGACGGCGGTGAACGCGATCGACGTCGCGACGTCGTCGCCATCGGCGCCGATCACCGGCGCGGTAGCCGCGATGGCGGAGTTGCCGCAGATCGAGTTGCCGCAGGCGATCAGGACGGCGATTCGGTGCCGCAGTCCGAGCATGCGGCCGATGCCGTAACTGACCGCGATGGCGACCGCCACGACGCCCACGATCCCGGCCAGCAGTTCCGGCCCGACCTGAAGGATCGACCCGGCGCCGACCGACGCCCCCAGCAGCATGACCGCGACTTCCAGCAGCGTCCGTGCGCCGAAGTCGATCCCGGCGCACCAGAGCTTGCCGGGAGTCCAGACCGTCCGTACCGCGACGCCGATCAGGATCGCCAGCACCAGCGCCTCCAGCCACGCCCGGCCGAACAGCCACACCTCCACCGCCTGCAAGCCAGTCGCGGCGATGGTGACGCCGGCGCATAGAAGAAGGCCGGGCAGAAGAGCGGAGATGCGGTTGGTGCTGTTGAACATTGGAACGCCTCACGATCCGATAGGCATAACCTGAGCCCGGGGAACCGTTCGTTCCAACGCATTGTATCGCTCGAACCGATCGGTTTTACCGATTGATTGGTTCCAGGAACTCGACCTCCACGAAGATCAGGTCGCCGTCGCCCTCGTTGATCACGTTGTGCGACACCCCGGCGGAGCGGAAATAGCTGCGGCCCGGCTCCAGCTCGGCATGGTTCACCGTGCCGTCCGGCATCTCCAGCCGCATGCGGCTGCTGGTGACGGGAACGATCACGTAGTCGTATTCGTGGGTGTGGGCGCCCGTCTCGGCTCCGGGCGCGAAGCGCCATTCGGTGACGCGGGTGCGGCCGTTCTCGATATGCTGGTGCGGCGTCGCCTTGGGGCGGCTGGAAGCGTCGGTCATGATGTTTGGGATCTCCGGTTCAGCGGGTGGACACGGCTTCGAAACCGTTCAGGAAGCTGGTCAGGTTGGCGGCGAGGTGATCGACGGCGTAGCCGCCTTCCTGGACGACGACGGTCGGCAGGCCGGCTTCGGCGACGGTGCGGCCAAGCCTGCCGAAACCCGGCGTCGTGACGCCGAAGGCGACCAGCGGGTCGTCCTTGAAGGTGTCGAACCCGAGCGACAGCACCATCAGCGACGGCGCGAAGCGGCCGATCGACGCCAGCCCGCCCCGTACAGCCGCAAGGAAGCCGTCTTCCGAGGTCCCGAGCGGCAGCGGCATGTTGAGGTTGAAACCTTCGCCGCGTCCGGCGCCGCGCTCATGCGCATATCCCGCCATGAAGGGATAGAATTCGCTCGGATCGGCATGGATCGACACGACGAAAACGTCGTCGCGCTCCCAGAAGACCGCCTGGGTGCCGTTGCCGTGGTGGACATCGACGTCGAACACAGCGACGCGCGGCGGCAGCCCACGGCCCGCCAGCAGCCGAAGCGCCTCCTGCGCCGCGATGGCGGCGTGGTTCAGGTAGCAGAAGCCCCCCGCCATGTCGCGTCCGGCATGGTGGCCGGGCGGCCGGCATAGGGCATAGGCCGCCGGCCCCTCGCCCGACGCCACGGCACGCGCCGCCGCCACGGCGCAGTCGGACGCCGCCCTTGTCGCGGCCCAGGTCCCCTCCGCGATGGGACAGGCGGTGTCGCTCATATGATATCCCGCCTGCCCCACGACGCTGGCCGGGTACGACAGCATGTCCGGCCCGCGATGGACGTTGGGGATCACGGCGGAGGACGCGTCCGGCAGCGTCACCCAGCGCGCATGCGCGGTCTCCAGGAACGCCAGGTATTCCGGGGAATGAACGGCGGCCCGCGCCGCCGGTCCGGCATCCGGAGCCATCTCGACCCGGTCGCCGCGCCGGTTCAGGGCGTCGAGCACCGCCGTCACGCGCTCCGGCTTCTCCGGCACCGGCTTGGGCTGCCCGCGTACGAGGAACTGCGGCGGCCGGTGCAGCATGGTGTCGGGATGGTGGAAACAGCGCATCGAAGCTCTCCATTGTCGTAACTGTCGTCAGGCCGCCAGCCCGGCGGAACCGCTGCCCCGATGCCGGGCCTTCATGTCCACCAGGGCCGCGACCGCTTCCACCGTCGGAGTCGGTACGCCGACCAGCGCTCCCAGTTCGGCGACCGAGCGGACGACGGCTTCGACCTCCAGCCGCTTTCCGGCCTCCATATCCTGGAGCATGCTGGTGCGGAAGTCGCCGACGCCGGCGGCTGCCGCGATCCGCGCCTCGATATCCACCGTGAAGGTGATCCCAAGACGCTCCGCCACCGCCCGCGCCTCCACCATCAGCGTCCGGGCGACGGCACGCGTGCCGGGATCGACGCAGAGCGCCCCCGGGGTGGCGCCGGTCAGGGCGCTCAGCGGATTGAAGGCGAGGCTGCCCCACAGCCTGGTCCAGATATCGGCGCGGATGTCCAGGCTGCCGCGCGCCTGGAAGCCGGCAAGGCCGAACAGCTCGACCACGCTTTCCACCGCCGCCGTCCTGCGGCCCAGCGGATCGCCGAAGACGAAACGCTGGTCGTCCACATGGCGGATGCGCCCGACTCCGTCGGCTTCGACCGATACCCAGGTGACCGCGCCGACCAGCCGGTCCGACGGGATGGACCGCCACAACGTGCCGTCGGGGTCCACCGCCTTCAGGCGGTAGGATTCCAGCGGTTCGGGCTGGCCCAGGGGATACCACCACGGGATGCCGTTGATCATCGGCACGACAGCCGTTTCCGGCCCCATGAGACTGGACAGCGTATCCAGCGCGCCTCCCAGGGCATGGGCCTTGACGCACAGGAAGACCGCGTCCTGCGTACCCGCCGACAATGCGTCGTCGGTCACCCTGACCGGCACGCGGGAAACGCGGCCCAGGGGAGTGACCATCGTGATGCCGTCGTGGGATATCGCCTCCGCCGCCCTGGCGCGGGCGATCAGCGTCACCCCGGCGGGCGTCCGGGTCAGGCGCGCCGCCAGCAGGCAGCCGACCGCGCCGGCCCCGACGATGGCGACCTTCATGCGACTGCACCCCCCCGGCCGGCGAGCCCGGACGTGCCGGTCCGAAGCCCTTCCGGGATCTCCCAGCCCTTGCCGGGGATCGCGTCGAGCAGGGTGCGCGTATAGGCGTGCTGGGGGTTCTGGAAGACCTCGCGAGCCGTGTTCATCTCCACGACCCGGCCGCGCTGCATCACCGCTATCGTGTCGCAGACCTGGGCCGCCACCCGCAGGTCGTGGGTGATGAACAGCATGGCGAGGCCGAAGCGGTGCCGGATGTCCTCCAGCAGGTCGAGCACCTGACGCTGGACCGACACGTCCAGCGCCGACACCGGCTCGTCGGCGATGATCAGCTTCGGCTCCAGCGCCAGCGCGCGGGCGATGGAGATGCGCTGGCGCTGGCCGCCGGAGAACTCGTGCGGGTAGCGGTCCGCCGCGCTCTCGGGCAATCCGACCAGCCGCAGCAGCTCGCGTGCCCGCGCCGCCGCCTTGGACCGCGGCTCGCCGAACGCGACCGGCCCCTGGGCGATGATATCGGCCACCTTGTGGCGCGGGTTGAGCGAGGCGTAGGGGTCCTGGAAGATCATCTGGATGTCTTTCCGGAACGGCCGGAACTGGCTGCGGCTCAACGCCGCCAGATCCTGCCCCTGGAACAGGATGCGCCCGCCGTCTGTCTTATTCAGCCCGACGATGCAGCGGCCCAGGGTCGATTTGCCGGACCCGCTCTCCCCGACCACGCCCAGCGTTTCGCCGGGATGGATGGTCAGGCTGATATCGTCGCCGGCCACCAGCTCCCGGCCCTTGCGGAACAGGCCGCCTCCGAGATGAAAGACCTTCCGGACCTTCTCCGCCTTCAGCAGCGCGTCGCCCCTTTTCAGGAAATCGCCGCGGTGCTCGATATAGTGCGGAACGGCGGCGATGAGCTGGCGGGTATAGGGATGCCGGGGCTGGTTGAGCACCTGCGCCGCCGGACCCGCCTCGACGCAGCGGCCGTGCTGCATGACGGCGACGTTGGTCGCGATCTCCGCCACCACGCCGAAGTCGTGGGTGATGAACATGACGCCCATCCGGCGTTCCGCCTGGATCGTGCGGATCAGGCCCAGGATCTGCTTCTGCGTCGTCACGTCCAGGGCGGTCGTCGGTTCGTCCGCGATCAGGATGTCGGGTTCCAGCGCCAGCGCCATGGCGATCATGACCCGCTGCCGCTGCCCGCCCGACAGCCGGAACGGATAGCTGCGCCTCAGGCTTTCCGGATCGGGCAGGCCCACGTCCGTCAGCAACTCCATCACGCGGGCGCGCCGGGCCGCCTTGTTCCCGTAGGATCGCTCCATCGACGAGTGCGCCTTCAGGCTCTCCTCGATCTGGTCGCCGACCCGCATCAGCGGGTTGAGCGCCGTCATCGGTTCCTGGAAGATCATCGCGATCCGGCCGCCGCGCAGGCCGCGCTGCTCCGCACCGCCCATGGTCAGGATATCGCGCCCCCGATAGGCGATCTCGCCGCCGGTGACCCGGACATGCGGCCTGGGCAGCAGCCCCATGACGGCATGCGCGGTCATCGACTTGCCGGACCCGGATTCGCCGACGACGCACAGGATCTCGTTGCGGGCGATCCGCAGGCTGACGCTCTCGACCGCGTTGGGGCGCTCGGCCCCCTGCGGCAGGGCGACGGTCAGGTCGCGGACGTCGAGCAGGATATCGCTGCCGTTCTCCATCGTCACGCCCTCCCCTTGCGCGCCAGTTTCGGGTTGAGGGCGTCGTTCAGCCCCTCGCCGACCAGGTTGAGCGCCAGCACGGTCAGCAGGATCGCGATGCCGGGGAAGAAGCTCATCCACCACGCCTGCCGGATCACGGTGCGGGCGGCCCCGATCATGTAGCCCCAGCTCATGACGTTGGGATCGCCGAGGCCCAGGAAGCTGAGCGAGCTTTCCAGCAGGATCGCGGTCGCGACGGTCAGCGAGGCCGAGACGATGATCGGCGACAGGCTGTTGGGCAGGATCTGGCGCAGGATGATCGTGCCGGTCCCCTGCCCGGTGGTGATCGCCGCCTGCACGAACTCCCGCGAGCGCAGCGCCATGAACTCGCCGCGCGCCAGCCGGGCCAGCGGCGGCCAGCTCACCACCGCTATCGCCATCGTGATGTTGGCGATGCTGGGCGTGAAGATCGCGACCAGCACGACCGCCAGCACGAAGTTGGGGATCGTCTGGAACAGCTCGGTGAAGCGCATGATCGCATCGTCGACGACCCCGCCGTGATAGCCGGCAACGGCGCCCAGCGTCACGCCGATCAGCAAGGCGACCGCCGTCGAACTCAGCCCGATCAGCAGCGACACCCGCGCGCCGTGGACGATGCCCACCGCGATGTCGCGTCCCAGCGTGTCGGATCCCAGCAGCGCGTCTTCCGACAGCGGCGGCTGGAACGGCATCGCCGCCATGTCCCACGGGCTTTGCGGATAGATCAGGTTGGCGAAGACTGTCGCCAGCACGACCAGCGCCAGGATCGCCAGCCCGGCGACGGCCCCCCGGTTGCGCGCGAAGGCCTTCCAGAAGTCACGGCTCATGTCAGGCCACCTCGATGCGGGGATCGACCAGCGAATAGACCAGGTCGGTGACGATGTTGAAGACGATCACCATCACCGAGGTCACGAAGAAGATGCCCAGCAGCACCTGGTAATCGCGCTGAAGCACGGCGTCGAAGGCCAGCCTGCCGATGCCGGGCCACGCGAACACCGTCTCGATCAGGATCGACCCGCCGATCAGATGCCCGGCCTGAATGCCGGCGAAGGTGATGACCGGCAGGATGGCGTTGCGCAGCACGTGGCGAAAGACGATGCGCGCCTCCGTCAGCCCCTTGGCCCGCGCCGTCTTGACGAAGTCCATGTCGCGCACCTCCAGGATGGAGGCGCGGGTCAGCCGGGCGTAGACCGCCATGTAGAACAGCCCCAGCGTCACCGCCGGCAGGATCAGGTGCGCGCCGATATCGGTCACCCGGTCCCAGCCCTCGTAGCCGCCGCCCACCGTCTCGTAGCCGAAGGCCGGCAGCCAGCCCAGCTGCACCGAGAACAGCAGGATCAGCATCAGCCCGACCCAGTAGATCGGTGTCGCGTAGCTGAGCAGGGCCAGCACCGTGATCGCGCTGTCGGACCAGGTGCCGGCCCTCATCGCCGCCAGCGTGCCGAGCAGCACCCCCGCCGTCAGCGCCAGGACGAAGGCGAAGCCGGTCAGGACGAGGGTCGGCGGCAGCCTTTCCCCGATTAGGTCCCAGACCGGCCGCTGCTGCCGGTAAGAATAGCCGAGGTCCCCCGTCGCCACGTCGGCCAGATAAATGCCGAGCTGCTCGTGGATCGGCCGGTTGAGGCCGAACTGCTCGCGCAATTGCTCGACATATTGCTGGTCGGCGGCCCCCGCTTCCCCGGCCATCACCATGGCCGGGTCGCCCGGTGCGGCGCGGACGAGCATGAAGTTGATCACCACGATGGCGAACAGGATGAAGACGGACTTGATCAGCCGCCTTCCCAGGAACGATGCGATGGCGGCCATGGCCGTTCAGCCCTTTCGCCGGGAATGGTTTCATGCGGGCGGTTTACGCCCCAAGCGTCACTTCTTCTTTTCGACCCAGACGTCGGCGAAGTTCTCCGACGTGCCGATCGCCGTCGTCACGGCGTTGTGGACCCGCTTGCTGACGAAGGTCGGGAACTCCATCTCCAGCAGCCAGATCACCGGCACGTCGTCGACCAGGATCTTCTGGGCCTGTCCCAGCTGCCCGGCGCGCTTGGCCGGATCGTTCTCGACGGCGGCCTTGGCGAACAGCGCGTCCAGCTCCGGGTTCGAATAGCCCATGGTGTTGGAGAACATGACGCCCTTGCGGATGTTCTCGGTCGTGTAGGTCCGGGCGACGCCCAGCGACGGGTCGCCGTACTGGTAGACGAAGTTGTTGGTCGCCTGATAGTCCCAGTTGGAGACCTTCTGGACCCAGCCGGCGACGTCGGTGCTGGCAAGGTTCACCTTGACGCCGATCTTGCCCCAGGACTGCTTGATGTACTCGGCGGCCCGTGCCCAGGTCTCGCCATAGGGCATCGGCGTCAGGGTGATCTCGGCCCGCGTGCCGCCGCTGCCCGCCTTCAGCCCCATCTCGTCCAGCAGCGCCTTGGCCTTGTCCGGATCGTAGGCGTACTTCGTGACATCCGCTTCGTAGTTGGGAGTGACCGAGTTGACCGGGCCGGTCGCGACGCGCCCCAGGCCGAACCAGATCCGGTCGCGGATGAACTGCCGGTCCAGCCCGTACATCAGCGCCTGCCGGAAGCGCTTGTCGTTGAGCGGCGCCTCGCGGGTGTTCAGCTCGATCCATGACAGCGGGGCCACGAACTCGTAACCCTTGGTCGTCATCGTCAGGTGCGGAAGGGCCTTCAGCCGCTGCACGTCGAACG
>NZ_JCACHA010000707.1:2403-11458 GCF_059503625.1 Skermanella sp. | reverse complement strand
TCCTCTCAGCAGATTCGCCAGCGGATCGTGAAAAGCGACGTGAGGTCGGTCTTCTGCTCCAACTTCGCTTCAATTTGCGCAATGAGCTCGGCACGCTGTCTGTCAATTTCGTCCTGAGCCTCGAAGAGGTTGCGACGCTTAGCGTTACGCAACGCCTCCAACGACTTGATCTGCTTTTGGCCGGCGAGCTTGTCTTCCAGCGTCAAGGCTGCGGTCGCGGCACGCCGTGCCTCCTTGACCTGCCGATCGATCTCCTTGATCTCCCGCTCTAGGCCAACCTTTAGGTCGTCGGCCCAGCCATCGAGCTTATCGGCCTCAGCCCCGAAGAAACGTGCATTGCGCTGCGAGATGGTGCGCTGGATCTGGCTTGCGTCACGGCTCAAGCGGGCATCGAGATCTTTAGCCAGTGCCGCCGGAGGCTCCACGGGATCACCGTCGTCAGCCGAGAGAGTGAGCAGGCGCATCACCATGTCATGACTCAGGGCGGTACCGTCATCGCCCATCCCGGCCAGAAGAATGTGGTCCTCAGGCGTGTCGAGCGCCTCAACGGTCAGCACCGAGGCAGTCAGCCACCCACTTTGGCCACGGAGCGGTTCCAAAACACTGATCCTTCCAGAATGGTTTGTGTAATCGAATTTCACCTGAACCGGTGTAAGCTGCCGTGCTTTCGCCCGCTCGACAACGGCCTCACCAAGCGGATGATTGAGCCGATAAAGATGCGCTTCGCCCGAACGCCGTGGCAATTCGTAGATCCCAAGAGGGATATCGCGTTCCTCGGCCCATGTTGGGCGAGTCCGCAACTTAAACGTAACAATGTTTATAAACTCCGCATCGGAACGCAGTTCATGCCGCGTGAGACGCATTAGAAGTTGCTCGAACCTGTCTAAACACACCTTTGTATCATCATCTCGTACCCTGAGCTTTTCGCGAACCTCATCGTCGAAGTTTTCGAGCAGCTTCTGCCGCGTCTGGCTCATGGCCTCGTTGACCTCGAGACTCAGTTCAAGTTGCAACTGGTCAAAAGCCGACTTGATCTCATCGGTCTGTCGACATTTCTGATAAATCATTCCGATACGCTTCTCGAAATCAACGCCTGATTCGATCGCGCCGAGCACCTCGTCGCTTGCGCCGAACACTCCTTCGAAGAGTTGGAATTTTTCGGAGAGAAGCTGATAGACACGCTGGTCCGCGTCATTCATTCGGTTAAGGAAATTCACGACAACGACGTCGTGCTTCTGACCATAGCGATGACAACGGCCGATACGCTGCTCGATGCGTTGCGGGTTCCATGGCAAGTCATAATTTACGACGAGCGAACAGAATTGCAGGTTAATGCCCTCGGCACCAGCCTCGGTCGCAATCATGATTCGGCCACTGTCGCGAAAATAGTCCACCAACGCTGACCGCATGTCGGCGGTCCGGGAACCAGTGACACGATCCGACCCCTGATGTTGGGCAAACCACGTCGCATAGATTTGCTTCGAGCGCTCGTCAGTGTTGGTGCCGTTGAACAGTACGATGCCTTCAGCATAGGGACTGTTAGCTAGAACGCGCAGGAGGTATGCCTGCGTGCGCCGCGATTCCGTGAAGATGATCGCCTTCTTAGCCGCACCAAGCTCTTCCGCCTTCGCAAAGGCGACTTCAAGCGCCTTCAGCAGAGCCTTGCCCTTGCCATTCTGATCAATGGATGTCGCAAGCTTCGCAAACCCGGTCAGATCAGCGATTTCGGCTTCGATGGCTTTGCGATCCGTCTCCGTCAGTGGCTCGAGCTTTTCATCCTCAACCCATTCGTCTTCCATCTCATCGAGTGCCTCGTAGTCTTCGCCCAAATCCTCCTCAGGTGAGCCAATCGCTTCGTCCTCGTCCAGTTTTGATTGCAACCGGCGGGAAATTGAAGTCAACGCGCCGGCAATCGCGAACGTGGAGGAGGCAAGCAGCTTGCGAAGAACCAACGTCATGAGGGACCGCTGGCTTGCTGGAAGGGCTTGCAGGTTGTCGCGACGGAGGTATTCCGAGACCAGCTGGTAAAGCTTGTCCTCGCCTTCCTCAGGGGTAAATTCCTCGACGATCGGATAGCGGCGCGTGTAGGGCACGTAGGTCGTGACCTGGCGTCGAAGGGTGCGATGACAAATCGGCTTTAACCGCTCTCTGAGGAGATAGAAGACACGATCATGCGTGGCGTTCGCAAATTGCTCCCTGAAGCTCTTGAGATCGCCGAACGTATATTCATCGATGAAACTGACGAGGCCGAAGAGCTCCAAAAGTGAATTCTGCAGCGGTGTTGCGGTTAGAAGTAGCTTTTGCTTCTGAACAAGAGCCTGTCTGAGTGTGTTGGCAATCACATTCGATGGTTTGTAGACATTGCGGAGGCGGTGTGCTTCATCGATGACGACGAGATCCCATGGAATCGCATGGACGTCAGTTGCTTTGCCCCGCGCAAATTGGTAGGAGCAAATGACGACCATTCCATCGCAGTCAAGCGGCTGGGAGTTACCGCCCTTTATGGCTTGGTTGTATGACTTCGACTCCAGGATTGCGCACGGTAAAAAGAACTTCTCGCTTAGTTCCTGGTGCCACTGCTTTCTGAGGTTGGAAGGCACGATTATCAGGATACGGCGTTTTCGCTCCGCCCAGCGGTGTGAAATAACAAGGCCAGCCTCGATCGTCTTCCCAAGGCCAACCTCGTCGGCCAGCAGCGCCCCCTTGGAAAGCGGAGACGCAAAGGCGAATAGCGCAGCGTCGACCTGATGCGGATTAAGATCGACCTGGGCATTGGCGACCGCGCTGGCCAAGCGCTCGGCACTATCCGGGGCGTACCGTCGCGTGAGGTCGTAAGCGAAATATTTTGCTTGGCAGTCCGTCGTCATCATGGCCGACCCCCATAGGAGACGCATTCGTTCATCCGCGGCCTCCGTCGGGTTTGTTGTGGTCGCGTTGAGATAGCTTCTGATGCTCAATCCATTGGTCGAGATCGTCGCGCTTGAAGCGCCACTGTCCACGAACCTTGAAGGCGGGAATTTCGCCACGTTGCGCCATCGTGTAAACAGTCTTCTCGGCGACCTTCAGCAACGAAGCCACCTCTGCCAGTGTCAAAATCTCATCCGGCATTAAAGGGGCTCCAAGTCCGAAGGAGGGCAGAGAATGCCAGACTTCACCATCGGTTGCTAGGGCATTGTAACGTTTCCTTCAACACCGTTCAGCAGCAATTTACATAATGCGATCGCTCTAAACGTGATGGAAGAAGGGGCGGTTTAGTGAAAGCGTAATACTGGAGGTGCTCGGATCGTATAGTCCGGGGCGATGAACCAGAAGGGTTTCTGTCTTCATAAGGGACAGCGGCTCAGTGAGGATGTCACACAGGGCAGTTTACAGGCAGGCCTGCTGTGCCGCGTTGTTGAATCGGGCTTGTCGAGTCGGCGCGATGGTCTCGGCAGGGATGGTCTATGCGGCTTTAGGTCACCTCGTGTTTGCCAACGAGGCCTCTCTGGTGAGGTGTCACTTCCACAAGATGGTTGCTGAAGACACGGGATCGCCCTCCAAAGTTGTGCATGGTCGGGATCAGATGTTACGATCCGGAGGATTTATAGATGAGTGCAGCCCAGAAGAGCCTTTCTGCACCGCTGTCGCCCAATGGCACCATCGAGAAGTCATCTCCGGCTTTTGCGCCTCGTTAAGACTCATGTGATCAAATGCGAAGCTGCGCGTCTTGCGCTTCTGGTTGATGAGACAGGATTAATCACGATGAGCATCATCAGCTCTGACAGTTTTTACAGCGAAGACGTCTTCTGGAGGAAAGTCGGCAGGTACATAAAGGATGCCGGTAAACGGGTCATCATGATGGCTCTAGTATTGCACTATACCGCTCGAGCTCCCAGCACTCCCATGTGGGCAAAGAAAGTAATCCACGGTGTGCTAGTGTATTTCATTGTGCCGGTTGATCTAATCCCAGATTTCATACCTTTCGCAGGCTTTGCAGATGACTTTGGGGTTCTGGCGCTAGCCATCGCGACCGTTGCCTATCACGTCAATGATGAGAGCAAGGTCAAGGCGCGGGAGAAATATACTACCTGGTTCAGGTGGTGATTGCTGATCAAATTCTGAGATGGAAATGGAGGAAGCTCGCAGCGGTGTAGGGCTTCCCCAACGTCGATCAAGTTAGGTCTCCAGCTTGCCGAAGCCAGTCGAATTGGAGCCATTCGACACTGCAGTGACTATGAGCCATCAGATTGGCTGTGGGTGGGAGCAGAATCTGTTCCGCATGCATAAGGTCGAATGATCGATCATGGACCAACGCGCACCTAGGCGAACAGTGACGGCACGACCAAATCTATGTCGTATATTTGCCGTACGAGTTTGAAGTAGCAGCTAAGTGCTTGATAAGATGGCGTCCCCAAGGGGATTCGAACCCCTGTTACCGCCGTGAAAGGGCGGTGTCCTAGGCCTCTAGACGATGGGGACGAGGCGTTGAAGTGAGATGGTTGATAGCCGGGCGACGGGGTTGATGCAAGAAGGTTTTTTCTGAGGGCGGAAGTTTTTTGCGGGCTTATTCAGGGGGCTAGCCGGCGCCCCAGACCGGGGCCGCGTCCTCGATCATCAACTGGACATCGTTGCGGCCCTGCCAGTTGTCGGGCCTCAGATAGCCGGCGATGTGCATGGGGGAGCCGCCGCTCTTCAGCAGTGCCTTGCCAAGGTCGGTGTCGAGGGTGCGGAACGCGATGGCTTTCAGGCGCTCCCCACCCTGGCCGCTCAGGATGCAGCGGACGTGGTTTTCCCCGACCACGCTGGCCTGGACGACACGGGCATCGGCCAGAGCGAAGCGCGGTTCCGAATTGCCGGTGCCGAAGGGTGCCAGGCGGTTGAGCAGTGAAACCAGATCGGGCGTCGCCCCCCCGACGGAAAGCATGCCGTCGAGTTCCAGGGTCGGCGCCAGCGGGCCGTCCACCTGCTGGTCCGCGATCCGGCTGGCGAGGAACTGCTTCAACTCGGGAAGGCGGTCGGCGGCGGCGGTAAAACCGGCCGCCATGGGATGGCCGCCGCCGGCGATCAGCAGGCCGGCATGGCGCGCCGCGATCACGGCGGCGCCGAGATCCACGCCCCGGACGGAGCGGCCCGACGCCTTTCCAATGCCGTTGTCCAGGGCCACGACGCAGGCGGCGCGGTTGTAGCGCTCCTTCAGACGGGCGGCGACGATGCCGATCACGCCGGGATGCCAGCCTTCGCCTACGGCGAAGACCAGGCCGCCAAGGTCCTCGAGGGCCGCTTCGACGCCGGTCATGGCTTCTTCCAGGACCTTGGCCTCGATGGCGCGTCGCTCGGTATTGTGCTGGTCGAGGATCCTGGCGATCTCCGCCGCCTCGCGCGGGTCGTCGGTCGAGAGCATGCGGGCGCCAAGGTCGGAGGCCCCTACCCTGCCGCCGGCATTGACCCGTGGCCCGAGGATGAAGCCCGCATGCCAGGCATCGGGCTTTTCGGTCAGCTTGCACAGGTCGGCAAGTGCCGTGATGCCGGGATTGCCGCGCTTGGCCATGACCTTGAGGCCCTGGGTAACCAGGGCGCGGTTCAGCCCGATCAGGGGAACCACGTCGCAGACGGTCCCGAGTGCGACGATATCGAGCCAGTTCAGGAGATCCGGGGCCGGGCGGCGGTCGTTCCACCAGCCGGCCTCCCGCAGTGCGCGGTTGAGTGCGACGACCAGCAGGAAGGTGACGCCGACCGCCGCCAGCGTCTTGTGGGGGGACGCATCGTCCTTGCGGTTGGGGTTGACCACGGCGACGGCACGCGGCAGGCGCGGTTCGGCCGCGTGGTGGTCGATGACGACGACCTCAAGTCCGGCATCCGCGGCGGCGGCCAGGGGGTCGAACGACGTCACGCCGCAGTCCACCGTTACGACAAGGCTGACGCCGTCGGACTTGAGCCGCAGGAGCGCCGGCGCGTTGGGGCCGTAGCCTTCCGCGATGCGGTCGGGGATGTAGACAGTGACGTCGGAGCCGGCCGCGCGGAAGAACCGGCGCAGCAATGCCGACGACGTGGCGCCATCCACGTCGTAGTCGCCGAACACCGCGACCTTCTCGCCGCCCATGATGGCACGGGCGATCCGCGAAGCTGCGGCGTCCATGTCCTTCAGATGGCTGGGATCGGGCAGCAGCGACTTCAGCTTCGGCGTCAGGAACGCCTCGGCCGTGGACAGGTCGATACCGCGTGCGGAAAGCACGCGGCCGACCAGTTCAGGCAGGCCGTAGCCCTGGGCAAGAGCCAGGGCCGTCCGCTCGTCCGAGGGCCGGGCAATCCAGCGCCGGCCGCCGAACGAGCGGTTGACCTTCAGAAAAGCGTGCTCGGATGTCACCGATCGGTGGGACCGAAGCCGGTCTTGCGGCCGAAGTTGTGGTGAGCCTCGACCATGCGGACGGTCCCGCTCTTGGAGCGCATGACGATCGAGTGGGTGACCGCACCGCCGGCGAAACGGCGCACGCCGCGCAGCAGGTTGCCGGTGGTGACGCCGGTGGCGGCGAACATCACGTTGCCGCTGGCAAGGTCGTTCAGCTCGTACTCGCGGTTGAGGTCGGTGACGCCCCACCGTGCGGCACGGGCCTTTTCGTCAGCGTTGCGGAACAGCAGCCGGCCCTGGAACTGACCGCCGATGCAGCGCAGGGCGGCGGCGGCAAGGACGCCTTCCGGAGCGCCGCCGCTACCCATGTAGATATCGACGCCGCTTTCCGGCTGGGACGTCGCGATCACGCCCGACACGTCGCCGTCGCCGATCAGCATGATGCGGGCGCCGGCTTCGCGGACCTTGGCGATCAGCTCGGCATGACGCGGGCGGTCAAGGATGCAGACGAGCAGTTCGGACAGGTCGGCGCCCTTGGCCTTGGCCAGGTTGCGCAGGTTGTTCTCGACCGTCTCGTCCAGGTCGACGATGTTGTCCGGCAGGTTGCCGCCGACCGCGATCTTGTCCATGTAGACGTCGGGCGCGTTGAGGAAGCCGCCTTCCTCCGCCATGGCGATGACGGCCAGGGCGTTGGGGCCGCCGGTCGCGGTGATCGTGGTGCCTTCCAGCGGATCGAGCGCGATGTCGATCTTGGGACCGCCGGTGCCGACCTTCTCACCGATATAGAGCATCGGCGCCTCGTCCCGCTCGCCCTCGCCGATCACGACAGTGCCGTCGATCGCCAACCCGTTCAGCGCCTGCCGCATCGCATCGACGGCGGCCTGATCGGCCAGCTTCTCGTCGCCGCGGCCGATCAGCAGCGACGCCGACAGCGCCGCCGCCTCGGTCACGCGCACGACCTCAAGGGCCAGGTTGCGGTCCATTTGACGCGCTTCTTGCTCTACCATCGTTTTCCCCCTGGGGTTCGACCCCATTTCATCCAAAATCTAGTTACTGTCCAGGGCCGTCAGCCGGCCCGATAAGTGGATCAGAACTGCTCGATCCGTATCAGACGCGGCTGTTCCAGCACCGCCTCCAAACTCTCCAGCGACCTCAAGGCACGTTGGATAGAAGCCTCGTCGGTGTCGTGGGTCGTAAGGACGACAGGTACCGCCTCACCCGGCGCACGGCCGCGTTGAAGAAACGCCTCCATCGAGACGTTCTCGTCGCGAAGCGCCGCCGCGACATCTGCTATCACGCCGGGACGGTCCACCACCATGAGGCGCAGGTAGTACGCACCTCGGCGTTCCTCCGGCGAGGCCGTATGAATCCGTGCGAGACGCCCGGATGGAACCCCGAAAACCGGAGCGATTCGGCCCCGGGCCACATCCAGCAGATCGGCGACGACGGCCGAGGCGGTCGGTCCCGCCCCGGCGCCCCGGCCGACGAAAGTCACCTTCTCGACGAAATCGCCGTCCGCGACCACGGCGTTGAAGACGCCGTCTACCGCCGCGATGGGCGAATCGATCGGGACCATGGCGGGATGCACGCGCTGCTCGACACCGCCGTTGTTGCGCCGGGCGATGCCGAGAAGCTTGATCCTGTAACCGAGCTCCTTCGCATACTCGATATCCAGCGCGGAGATGTGCCGGATGCCTTCGACGTGGACGGCGGCGAAGTCGACAGGACAGCCGAAGGCGACCGAGGTCAGGATCGCCAGCTTATGGGCCGCATCGACGCCGTCGATGTCGAAGCTGGGATCGGACTCGGCATAGCCCAGCTTCTGGGCTTCGGCCAGCACGTCACCGAACTCCCGCCCGGTTTCCCGCATCTCCGTCAGGATGTAGTTGCAGGTGCCGTTCAGGATGCCGTGGACTTCCTTGATCGCGTTGGCGGCAAGGCCCTCGCGCAGGCCCTTGATGACCGGAATGCCGCCGGCGACAGCCGCTTCCAGGGCAAGGGCGACACCCTTGCGTTCGGCCAGGGCAGCCAGTTCGTTGCCGTGATGGGCCAGCAGGGCCTTGTTGGCGGTAACGACGTGCTTGCCGTTTTCCAGCGCGGTCACGACCAGGTCGCGGGCGACGCCCTCGGACCCGCCGATCAGCTCGACCACGACATCCACGTCAGGGTCGGAGGCGAGGGCTACGGCGTCCTCGTACCAGCGCACGGCGCTGAGATCGACCCCACGGTCACGGCTGCGCGAGCGAGCGCTTACGGCCGTCACGACGATCCGCTGCCCGCTGCGCATTTCCAGCAGGTCGGCATGCGTCTCCAGCACCTTGAGGACGCCGGCTCCTACCGTGCCGAGTCCGGCGATGCCTATCCTGAGCGGCGTCTTCACGATGCCGCCCGCTGTTTGGAGGCGACCGGCGCACGGCGCACGGCGGTTGCCGGCGCGATGCCGGCTTCCTGGAAGAACTGGCGGATGTTGCGGCAGGCCTGCCGGATGCGGTGCTGGTTCTCCACCAGCGCCAAGCGGACATGCCCGTCGCCGTATTCGCCGAAGCCGATGCCGGGAGCCACGGCGACCTTGGCTTCCTGAAGCAGCAGCTTGCTGAACTCCAGGCTGCCGAGATGGGCGAACTGCGGCGGGATCGGCGCCCAGGCGAACATGCTGGCGGGCGGGCTGGGGACCTGCCAGCCGGCGGCGGCCAGACCCTCGATCAGCACGTCGCGGCGTGCCTTGTAGAT
>NZ_JCACHA010000707.1:0-2393 GCF_059503625.1 Skermanella sp. | reverse complement strand
ACGCAGTCCTGCGGACCGTTGAGCGCCGCGGCGGCAGCGACCTGGATCGGCGTGAAGGCGCCGTAGTCGAGATATGATTTGATCCGCGCCAGCGCCGTGATCAGCTTCTTGTTGCCGGTGGCGAAGCCGATGCGCCAGCCCGGCATGGAATAGGTCTTGCTCATCGACGTGAACTCGACCGCGATCTCGCGGGCTTCCGGGATCTCCAGGATCGACGGCGGCGGAACGTCGTCGAAATAGATCTCCGAATAGGCCAGGTCCGACAGGATGTAGATGCCGTGCTTGAGGCAGAACTCCACGATCGGACGGTAGAAGTCCAGGTCCACGACCTCGGCCGTCGGGTTGGACGGGTAGTTCAGGACGACCGCCAGCGGCTTCGGCACGCTGTGCTTGACCGCCCGCTCCAGCGATTCCAGGAAGCTGTGCCCCTGCCCGATCGGCAGGTGGCGGATGGAGGCGCCGGCCAGGATGAAGCCGAAGGGATGGATCGGATAGCTGGGATTGGGCACCAGCATGATGTCGCCGGGGCTGGTGATCGCCTGCGCCAGATTGGCCAGCCCCTCCTTCGACCCGATCGTGACGATCGCCTCGCTCTCCGGATCGAGCGTCACGTTGAAACGCTTCCTGTAATAGGAGCAGATCGCCCGCCGCAGGCCGGGAATGCCGCGCGAGTTGGAATAGCGATGGGTCTTGGGGTCCTGCACCGCCTCGACAAGCTTGTCGACGATGTGCTGGGGAGTCGGCAGGTCGGGGTTGCCCATGCCGAAATCGATGATGTCTTCGCCTGCGGCTCGGGCTCGCGCCTTCATGGCGTTCACTTCCGCGAACACGTACGGCGGCAATCTTTTGATTCGGTGGAATTCGCTATCCGTCATGGGTGCCCCAAAACCTGGAGATACAGGCGCTTCTCAAAAATGCGCTCCGCCCACGCCGACACGGCGATCGGCCGGATCGGAGCGGGGAGCCAGTATGTACCGCTCCGCCGCGCCGGAATCGAGATTTTTCGGCAGTCCAAGTACCCTAAAGATAAGGATGCGCCGGATTGTCCGCCAGGAAAGGGCAAAACGTCACTGAATGCCACTCTGCTGAATGCCACTCTGCTGAAGATCCGGGGGAGCGCTTGGGATCTGGATGGCGCCGACCGGCGGCGGCACGTCGGTTCCCATCGGCGGCAGCGAGGGCGGCGCCTGCCGGGCCGGAGCCACCGGAGCGCGGGCGTCCAGATCGGCGCCGGCCGCCACGTCCTCGCCGCGCTCGATCCTGAGTCGGTCCATCAGAGCCTGCCTTTCCGCCGGCTTGCTGAAGACGGTCGGCCGGGGCGGTACGCTGGCAAGGTTGGGCCAAGTCTTGTCTTCGTCCGTAGCCCGGCGGATGAGTCCCTGGTCCGCCCCCTCGGGCGGCAGTCCGGCTCCGCCGCCGAGCAGATCCAGAACCGGGCTATCCGCACAACCGGCCAAACCCATGGTCATCGTCAAGATGATCAAAGATTGCCGCACCGTGCGACGAATCATTCCTGCGGCCATCATTTTGGTGCCGTTTTATCGTTTTTGTCACCCATAGCCGGCATAGTCTCCCTTGACGGTGGATTTTTGTATCCCCGTGCGTCGATTGGGCGCGGGCCGATCCGGCTTGATCGGGCCGTCCGCGCATCACGGCGCTGAAAAAATTACGCCGATGTTGTATCAAAGTGCGCAGTCCATCAAGCCCGGCATTCCCGCGTTCGACATATGCGCCAAACGGCAGGGGCGGAACGCCAGTATCGATAAGTCGTAGAGGACCGAAAACATGGCCGAAACGCAAGGCCCCGACGTGAAGTTTCCTGATCCGGTCGAGTTAAGCCGGGCGATGGCCCGGATCGCCGAGCACAGCCAGCACCTGGTGACAGAATTCCTCGCGCGGCAGGCCAGCGACGGCCACGCCAACGCTTCGGCGGACCCGCTGCATATCGGCAATGCCTTTCTCGAGATGACGACGCGGATCATGGCCGATCCGGTCAAGCTCGTACAGGCGCAGATGTCGCTCTGGTACGACTACATGACGCTATGGCAGCGGACGACCCAGCGCCTGATGGGGCAGGAAGCCGAGCCGGTGATCATCCCCTCCAAGGAAGACCGCCGCTTCAAGGACAGCGCCTGGGACGAGAACACGGTCTTCGACTTCATCAAGCAATCCTACCTGCTGACCGCCCGCTTCCTCCAGGCGAGCGTGCGCGACGTCGACGGGATGGACGACAAGTCGGCGATGAAGGTGGACTTCTACACCCGGCAGTTCGTCGACGCGATGGCGCCGAGCAACTTCGTGATGACCAACCCCGAAGTGCTGCGCGCCACCATGGAGTCGGGCGGCGAGAACCTTGTCAGGGGGCTGGAGCACCTGCTGGACGACCTGGAGCG
>NZ_JCACHA010000706.1:6508-11471 GCF_059503625.1 Skermanella sp. | reverse complement strand
CGGCCCATATGGTCCGGTTCGGGCGAAGACATCAGGGTCGAACCAGCCCGTGCCGCCAGCGTCAGCGACACCAGCGCGAACAGCACGGCGGCCGTCAGCGTCGTCAGCCTCATGCCGGGCACGGCACTCCGCAGCAGCTCGCGCGACGTCATCAGGCCGCCTGACGCCAGCACCAGGGACAAGGCAACGATCCGGTTTGAAACGTCGTCCTGAACCAGGGTGAACCAGCCCTGGAACAGGACCAGCGCCGCCGTCGCGGCCGCTATGGCCGTCCAGCGCACCGGCAGCGCGTTGAACGCCCGCACTCCGTTATAGAAGCAGCCGAAACTCAGCGCGATCAGCCCGTTGGATATCAGGATCGCCGGCAGCTCCGGCAGCGCCAAGCCCCTCAGCACGGAAATCAGCGTGCTGATCCCCAGCAGGAGCGTCGCCAGGGTCCAGAACGTCAGCCCGGGCAGATGGCGGTGCTGCAACCAGAACACCAGCATCAGGATGCCGAGCGCCAGCGAGACGAGGGAATGGACGACGACCAGTGTGAAGATATCGATTGTCATAAGGCCGGGCTTTCAGTGCTGCCAACTGATAACCCGCCGATGATTAATTTCATATGGATGCGATTTGGTTCGTCAGAACCAGTGCTTGACCTTCAGCAGCAGAAGCGTCGCTCCGGCCGACGCCACCATCAGCACCATGACCCACCAGAACGACAGGGCCTCATGGGTGCCGGGCAGGCCTGCCACGTTCATCCCGAAGATGCCGGTGACCAGCGTCATCGGCAGGAAGATCAGGGTGACGATCGACAGGCGGAACAGGTTGCGGTTGGCCTCTTCCGCCAGCTTGGCGGAAAACTCGTCCTGAAGCACTTTCGCCCGGTCTTCGGCGGCGCCCAGATCCTCGGCGACCGATGAGAACCGCTCGCCCGCTTCGCGCAGGTCGTGCAGGTCGTCGGCGGACCACCAGGACGGCGGCTGGCTCAGCAGGCGCGACAAGGCGCGGCGCTGCGGCAGCAGCTGGCGGCGCATGCTGACGATCTGGCGGCGCAGGTCGCCAAGCTGGCTGCGCAGGTCGTTGGAGATGCCGACAAGGATGGCGTCCTCGATCTCGTCCAGGCGCTCCACCATCTCCTCGATCACCTTATGGAAGCTGGCGGCCAGATGGTCGATCAGGGCACCGATCAGCTCGCCGGTGGTGGCGGGATGGAAGCCGTCGCGGATGTCCAGGCGCAGCTTGTCCACCGCCGTCAGCGGATGGCTGCGGGTCGTGATCAGCGTGTTGCGGGTGAACCAGACATGCAGCGTTCCGATATCGCCGGATTGGCCGGAGAAATCGTGCTGGACGTCGCTGAGGGTGCCGACCAGCCCGTCGCCGCACCGCTCGAACCGCGGCCGGATGTCGTCGGACGCGACCAGGACCTCGCGGACGATCTCCGGCAGTTCCGACCTGTCGCCGATCCAGTTCCGCATCGGCCAGACCGAGATGTTCAGGTGCGCCCATAGGAACCCGTCGGGTGTGCGCATCAGGTCGCCCAATACCGGCAGCGACAGCTCCCGGACGCTTCCGTCGGAGCCGAAGCCGTAGGCGCAGATCAATCCGGCGGCAAGAGTCTCGGTCATCGCAAGCGCCCCGTGCTGCAAGGGTTTCGACGGGCACCATCAGGCGCGCGACTTATATCATTGCAGTGCGAAAGAGCAATGCGGATGCGGCAAAGCGGCGGCCATCGGCCAGAGCCGTGTCAGTCGGGGGTCCGCGTCAGAACGGGATCCCGACACGCCATTCGGTGTCGCTGGCGCTGCCGCCCTTGACGCTGACGTCGACCGGGCTGGCGCAGCCCGCCAGCAGCGCCGCGGCCAGCAGCACCGCCGGACACAGGCAGCGCCGAATCGCCGTCATTCCGCAGCCGTTTCCGCCGGGGTCTTGCGCCGGGGCAGCGCCGGCTTCTTCTGTTTCGAGCGTGCCTTGCTGCGCTCGGCGGCGGAGAACCGCCCGCTGTCGGCCTGGGCGTCGGCGACCGGGTCTGACAGCGCCGTCAGCACCTTTTCCCGGATCTGCGCCAGCTTGCTCTCGTGCGTGATCTTCAGCCCGAAAACGTCCTTGACGTAGAAGACGTCGATCGCCTTCTCGCCATAGGTCGAGATCTTGGCGGATGAGATCTGGAGGCTGAGATTGGTCAGCGCCCGCGTGACGTCGTAGAGCAGGCCGGGCCGGTCGCGGCCGTTCAGCTCGATCACGGTATGGGTGGTGCTGGCCTTGTTGTCGATCAGCACGCGCGGCGGCACCTTGAACACCCGCGTCCTGTTGGTCAGCCCCGGCTTCCGCTTGGCAAGCTCCTGCAACGGACGGAGCTGGCCGGACAGGGTGCGCTCGATCATCACGGCCAGCTTGGCGAGCTTGTCGCCGCTGTCGAAGGCTCCTCCCGCCGCGTCCTGCACCAGG
This sequence comes from Skermanella sp., assembly GCF_059503625.1. NCBI lineage: Bacteria > Pseudomonadati > Pseudomonadota > Alphaproteobacteria > Rhodospirillales > Azospirillaceae > Skermanella > Skermanella sp. The sequence goes on along the minus strand of NZ_JCACHA010000706.1, from coordinate 9,038 downwards.
AAGACGTCCACGGCCATGCCGTTGGTCATCGTGAAGATCTTGGCGTCCAGGATCGTGGCGCCCGACAGCGCGAAGGCGCCGGCCAGACGCGAGAACAGTCCGGGATGGTCGTGGGTGTAGATCGTGACCTCGGTCACCGCCCGGCTGCGGTCGATCCTGGTGTCCACCGTCAGCGGCGCCCCTTCCCGGTCGGCCCGCCGCATCAGGCGGGCATGGTGGGTGTGGGTGTCGGGATCGAAGCTCAGCCAATAGGCCGGATAGCCGTGGGACAGGTGGTTCTCGATATCCTCGACCGGCCAGTCCGTCAGCAGGCCGCGCAGCGCCGTTTGCGCCGCATTGACCCTGCGCTCGCGCCGCAGGGCGCTGACCACGCCGGACATCAGGTCCTCGGCCCGGTGATAGAGTTCGGCCAGCAGGGTCGATTTCCAGGCGTTCCAGCGGCCGGGACCGACCGCGCGGATATCGGCGGTGGTCAGCACCAGCAGCAGGCGCAGCCGCTCCGGCGACTGGACCAGATCGACGAAGTCGCGGATCGTCTTGTCGTCTTCCAGGTCGCGCTTGAAGGCGGCATCCGACATGTTCAGGTGCCAGCGCACCAGCCAGACCACCGTTTCCGTCTCTTCCGCCGAAAGGCCAAGGCGCGGGCACAGCTTCTCCGCCACCTTGGCGCCCAGGATGCTGTGGTCGCCGCCGCGTCCCTTGGCGATGTCGTGGAGCATCATCGCGACGAACAGCGCCCGGCGCGACACCAGCTTGTGGATGACCTCGCTCGCCAGCGGCAGCTCGTCCTTCAGCGCGCCCGATTCGATGTCGTGCAGGATGCCCAGCGCGAACAGCGTGTGCTCGTCCACCGTGAAGACATGGTACATGTCGTACTGCATCTGGGCGACGATCCGGCCGAAATCCGGCACGAAACGGCCCAGCACGCCGGCTTCGTTCATCCGGCGCAACGCCACTTCCGGGTCCTTGCGGGACGTCAGCATCTCCAGGAACAGCCGGTTGGCCTCTGGATCGGCCCTGAGCTTCGTCCCGACCACGCCCAGCGCGCGGGTCAGCGCCCGCAGGGCGTTGGGGTGGATGTCCAGGCCGTGGACCTGCGCCACGTGGAACAGGCGGACCGTATCGAGCGGGTTGTCCTTGAACTGGCGGTCGTAGCGGATGTTCAGCCGCTCGCCGTCGAGCAGAAAGCCCTCGATATCCTTCCGCGCCTGAGCCAGCCTCATCAGCGAGAAGCGCGGCGGGCGCTTGGCCTCCGCCTCCAGGTTGGCGCAAAAGATCCGAGTCAGGTCGCCGACATCCTTGGCGACCAGGAAGTAGTGCTTCATGAAGCGCTCGACCCCGATCAGGCCGGCATGGTCGGTATAGCCCAGCCTCCGGCTGATATCGGCCTGCACGTCGAAGGTCAGGCGATCCTCGCCCCGTCCGGTCAGGTAATGCAGGTGGCAGCGCACGGTCAGCAGGAAGTCCTGCGCCTTGGCGAACTTCGCGACCTCTTCCGCCAGCAGCACCTGCTTGTCCAGCAGCTCGGAGACTTCATCGACCTTGTAGTAGTACTTCGCGATCCAGAACAGCGTCTGAAGGTCGCGCAGGCCGCCCTTGCCTTCCTTGATGTTGGGTTCCAGCACGTAGCGGCTGTCGCCCAGCCGGCGGTGGCGGGCATCCCGTTCCTCGAGCTTCGCCTCGATGAAGGCGGGGCCGGTGCCGGCCGCGATCTCCTTGGCGAACCGGCGGCGCAGCTCGTTGAACAGCTTCTCTTCCCCATGGAGGAAGCGGGCCTCCAGCAGGCTGGTGCGGATCGTCACGTCGGCCTTGGCCTGCCGCATGCACTCGTCCACCGACCGGACGGCGTGGCCGACCTTCAGCCCCAGGTCCCACAGGATATAGAGCATGTGTTCGAACACCTGCTCCACCCGCGGCGTCCGCTTGTAGGGCAGCATGAACAGCAGGTCGAGGTCGGAGAACGGCGCCATCTCCCCCCGGCCATAGCCGCCGACGGCCGCGATCGCGAACAGCTCTCCGGCGGTCGGGTTGGCGGCGGGATAGATGCTGGTGGTCACGTGGTCGGCCAGCGCCCGGATCACCTGATCCATCAGGTAGGCGTTCTGCCGCACGCAGTCGGTGCCGCTGCCCGCCGCCTCGAACCGCCGCCGCACCTCCGCCCGTCCGTGCTCAAGCGCCGCGCGCAGGGTGGCAAGGACATGGGGACGCAAGACCGGACCCGTGCCATGCTGCTTGACCAGGGCCGCCAGTTCGGCGGTCAGGCTGCGCTTGGAGACGATGGCTCTCCGGTCGGGGATGGTTTCGGAAGGTGTCAGCATATCTGGAAAACGCACTCACGGTCTGGACGGCACCGTCCGGCCGGCTCGACCCGGCAGGACCACACCCTGTTCACTGTACATATGGGATCATACCGCTGACGATGTGACCCCGCACCCGCATCATTACCGTCCTGAGCCTGACGTACGACGGGATCAGCCTCATCGGAGTGCGAACTGGCATTGCGCTCGACGACAGTATGAGAACCCATGCG
>NZ_JCACHA010000706.1:0-6498 GCF_059503625.1 Skermanella sp. | reverse complement strand
GGTTGATAACCTACCACGATAGGCTCAATACGATGCCTTTATATTGAACTTGAAGAACGTCCGGTGATCAATCGACATGCCGCTCCCGGAAACGAACGCGGATATTCTGACGTTCCATGACACGATCCGAATTTACCAGGATACTCGTGACACGGCTTGTTCTTGGTGTATGCGGGATTATGCGGACAAATATCCGAACCTACTCTTAACGACCATAAATTCTGAAGTCTTAAGGGAGTTCAGAAGAACGTGGCGGTCGGATTTCAGGCATCCTTCGACGTCGCACTGGGACTGGAACAGGCTCCAGAACGACCGGCATTCCAACCCGAAACGGTTTGAACTGGCGATCTGGGGCAGGACAAGTACAGAAGACGGTATTTCGCTGACTTTACATGGCCTGGCAATTGGGAGAACCTCCAGAAGCCGGTCGATCGTCAGAGTGTCGATCGTCAGAGTCGAGTATCTCGAGTCGTATCCCTTCGACCATCATCCATTTCCCAGGGCAATTTTCCCGATCGTGGAAAGAACCTTGACCTTTTACGCGATCTTGGTGGAAGCTTCTCGTCTTGAACTGGTGAACCCTGCGCCGGCCCTCGTACGGTATTATGAGCGACGGGGTTTCCAGCTTGAAAGAATTTATGGGCGCAACGAAGTCATGTTCAAGGATTTGGAAAGAAGCACGATATGAGCAGCAATCCGGCATCAGGGCACTCACAGGATTTCGCTTCGCGGTTCCATGTCGATGGGCAGCGCGCCGGTGACGGATTGCGGCCACCGATGAATAGGCTTCAACTGGAAGAGCGTCTAGTCCGCGCCCAGACGTATCTTGCCAAGTTTCCCATTCCCTTGGAAATGGACGAGGATGTGCCGGAGATCCTTGGAGTTTGGACGACTCCAGCATCCTCCTGAAATCATCCGGAACGAAAGAAGGCCCGGTTGGCATACCGGGCCTTCTTTCGTTCAAGTGCTGCAGACCTCAACTCGCGATCAGCCCCCGCAACTGCCGGTTCGCCACCGCCAGCATGGCGAGATCGACCCGCGCCACGCCGCGCAGTTCGGTCAGAAGCTGGTTGATGCGGTCGACCGGTCCCTGGCGGGCGCCGGCCCAGGTCGCGATCGCGGCTTCGTGCGACAGGCCGTCGTTCAGGATGCGGGCGGTCAGGTCGCTTTGCAGGCCGTAGAGGTCGTCGATGATCGCGCTGACCGCCTGCTTCTGCCAGTGGTTCTCGGTCTTGACCTTCGCCGCCTTGGCGCGCAGCCATTCCATGCCGAAACGGTGGCCCAATTCGAAATAGACCCGCGCCGCGTCCTGCACGTCGCGCCGGGCAAGGCGCGCGATGCGGGTGATGTCCAGGGCCGATGCCAGGATGCCCAGGCTCGCCACCCGGCGCGCCAGTTCGGCCGGAACGCCCTGCTCGATCCAGGGACCGGCACGCTCGTCCAGCTGCGCCCTGTCGTCCTCTCCGATCACCGCGTCCAGGCAGGCCGTCAGCTCCTCGACGCCCGGCGTATAATTGGAGGCCTCCGCCCCCAGATCGAGCGGCTGGGGAACGTTCGTCAGGAACCAGGGGATCGTCCGGTTCATCAGGCTTTGGGTGGCCGCGATCATCTCGTACTGGACAGCCGCCGGCGCCTTGTTGTCCAGCGCCTCGATCCCCGTCCACAAGGCGCGCAGGGCGAAGGCGTCGCGGCTGACGGTATAGGCCCGCGCGATGTCGCCTGGTCCGGCCCCCGTCTTGTCCACCATCTCCGTCACGAAGGTAGGGCCGACCCGGTTGACCATGCTGTTGGTCGCATATGTCGCGATGATCTCGCGGCGCAGCCGGTGCCGTTCGATCGCTTCCCGGTAGTCGCGGCGGAGCGCCTTGGGGAAGTACTTGACCAAGTCGTCGGCCATGCGCGGATCGTCCGGCAGGTTCGATTCCAGCAACTGGTCGTACAGGGTGATCTTCGAATAGGCCAGCAGCACCGCCAGTTCCGGCCGGGTCAGCCCCAGCCCGCGTGCGGCGCGGGCGGCGATCTCCTCCTCGTCCGGCAGGAACTCGATGGCGCGGTTCAGGTGGCCGGCCTTCTCCAGCACCCGCATGAAGCGGGCCTGCTCCTCGAGCCCGCCCACTCCGGCGGCTCCGGCGACGCTGATCGCCTGCGGCTGGAGGTAGTTGTCGCTCAGCACCAGCTCGCCGACCTCGTCGGTCATGCTCGCCAGCAACTGGTCGCGCTGCTTCAGCGTCATGTCGCCACGGGCCAGCACGTCGCCGGTCAGCACCTTGATGTTGACCTCGTGGTCGGAGGTATCGACACCGGCTGAATTGTCGATCGCGTCGGTGTTTATCCGCCCTCCGCCATGATCGGCGGCCCCGCTCTGGGCGAACTCGATCCGGCCGCGCTGGGTGACGCCGAGATTGGCGCCCTCGCCCACGATCTTGGCGCGGACCTCGCGCCCGTCGATGCGGGTCGCGTCGTTGGCCTTGTCGCCGACTTCGGCGTGGGTTTCCTCGGTCGCCTTGATGAAGGTGCCGATGCCGCCGAACCACAGCAGGTCGATCTCGGCCCGCAGCATCGCCTGCATCAGCTCGGCCGGAGTCACCTTGTCGCGCGTCAGGCCGAAGCGGGCCTGGATCTCCGGCGTCAGTTTCAGCGACTTGGCCTTGCGGTCGAAGATGCCGCCGCCAGGCGACAGCAGGTCGGTGTTGTAGTCGGTCCAGGACGACCGGGGCAGGTCGAACAGCCGCCGCCGTTCTTCGAAGCTGGTCTCCGGATCGGGGTCCGGATCGCAGAAGATATGCATGTGGTTGAAGGCGCCGACCAGCTTGGTATGGCGCGACAGCAGCATGCCGTTGCCGAACACGTCGCCCGACATGTCGCCGACGCCGACGCAGGTGAAGTCCTGGGTCTGGCAATCGACGCCGATCTCGCGGAAGTGCCGCTTGACCGATTCCCAGGCGCCGCGCGCCGTGATGCCCATCTTCTTGTGGTCGTAGCCGCGCGAGCCGCCCGACGCGAAGGCGTCACCCAGCCAGAAACCGTAGTCCTCCGACACGCCGTTGGCGATATCGGAGAACGTCGCCGTGCCCTTGTCCGCCGCGACCACCAGATAGGGATCGTCACCGTCCAGCCGCACGACATCCTTGGGCGGGATCACCGAGCCGTCGGCCGCATAGTTGTCGGTGATGTCGAGCAATCCCCGCATCAGCGTCTTGTAGCACTCGATCACTTCGGCCATCAGCGCGTCGCGCCCGGCATCGGCCGGCGGCGGGCGCTTGACCACGAAGCCGCCCTTCGACCCGACCGGCACGATCACGGCGTTCTTGACCATCTGCGCCTTCATCAGGCCTAGGATCTCGGTGCGGAAGTCCTCGCGCCGGTCGGACCAGCGGATGCCGCCGCGCGCCACCTTGCCGCCGCGCAGATGGATCGCCTCGGCGCGCGGGCTGTAGACCCAGACCTCGACCATCGGGCGGGGCAGCGGCAGTTCATCGACCGAGCGGCTGTCCAGCTTCATCGACAGGTAGGATTTAAGCTCCCCATCGGCGCCTTTCTGGAAATAGTTGGTCCGCAGGGTCGAGCGGACGAGGTTGAGGAACCGGCGCAGGATGCGGTCCTCGTCCAGATTGGCGACCTCGTCCAGCGCGTGGTCGATCTCCACCAGCAGCCCGTTGACCGCGACCTGGATGTCGTCGGCGACGCCGCCGGTACGCGACTGCGCCGGATCGTGCATCGCCTGGAACAGCCGGACGATCAGCCGGGTGATGGCGGCGTGATCGGCCAGCGTGTCTTCCATGTAGTCCTGGCTGAACTGGAAGCGGATCTGGCGCAGGTACTTGGCGTAGGCCCGCAGCATCGTGACTTCGCGCCACCCCAGCCCCGCCCGCAGCACCAGCCGGTTGAAGCCGTCGTCCTCCATCCTGCCTTCCCAGACCCGAAGGAAGCTGTCCTGGAAGGACTGCCTGACGCGGCCCAGGTTGACGGCGGCGCCGTCCTTCGTCCGCATCGCGAAGTCGTGGATCCAGACCGGCTCCACCCGTCCGGGGATGGTCACCTCGAACGGCCCGCCCTCGGAGATCACCTTGACGCCCATATGCTCCAGCATGGGCAGGATATCCGACAGCGCCACCTGCCCGCCGTCATGGTAGAGCTTCAGGTATATCTCCGACTCGGAAGCCTCGATCGGGCGGTACAGGTTGAGACCCAGCCGCCTGGTGTGAAGCACCTCCTCGACCCGCTCGATGTCCAGAATCGCCGGTTCGGCCCCGAAACGGTCGCGGTATCCCACGTCGAAGGCCGTGGCGTAGCGGCGGTGCAGGCGGAGGCCCTTTTCCTCGCCATGGGCATCGACCAGGGAATCCTGCAAGCGGTCGGGCCATGCGCGGCTCGCCTCGATCAGCCGCTCCTCGATCGCGGCGACGTCGTAGTCCGGGATGGCGCCGGGCTTCGTTTCGATGACGAATTGAACCCGCGCCAGCACGCTTTCGGCCAGCTGGGTGTAGAAGGCCGAGCAGGTGCCGTCGAACGCCTTCTCCAGGATCGCCTGGATGCGCCGGCGCAGGTCGGTGTCGTAGCGGTCGCGCGGGATATAGACGAGGCCGGTGACGAAGCGCTCGAACGGGTCGCGCCGGACGAACAGCGCCGTCCGCTGCCGTTCCTGAAGATGCAGCACACCGATCGCTATCTCGAACAGTTCGCCGTCGCTGACCTGGAACAGTTCGTCGCGGGGGAAGTTCTCCAGGATATGGACCAGCGCCTTGCCGTCGTGGCTGCGCGGATCGAAGCGGGCGCGCTGGAGTACGCGTACGACCTTGTTGCGCAGGTACGGGATATCGCGGGCGCTGGTGTTGTAGGCGACCGACGTGAACAGCCCGACGAACAGGTGCTCGCCGACCACCGCGCCGTCGTCGTCGTATTCCTTGATGAAGATGCTATCCATCAGCGCCGGACGGTGGACGGTGGCCCGGCGGTTCGACTTGGTTACCAGCAGCAGGCGCGGCTGGCGCAGGAATTGCTGGGCGTCGGGCGGCAGCGACGCGAAGTTGCGCAGCCCGTCGAACACCCGGACATCGTCGTCGCGCAAGATGCCCATCCCCTCCCCGGCGACCACGGCCAGCCGCGCCTCGTCGCCGTCGCCCTCGAAGCGGTAGCGGCGATAGCCCAGGAAGGTGAAGTTGTCGTCGTTCAGCCACAGCAGGAAGTCGCGCGCCTCGTTGACCTCGTCAGGCGGCAGCGCGTGCGGCATATGGTCGACGGTTTCCAGGATGCGCAGCATGGGTGCGCGCATCCTCTGCCAGTCCTCGACCGCGTAGCGGACATCGGTCAGCACCTTCTCGACGCTCTGCGCCACCTGCTCCAGCAGTTCCGGCGCGGTCTGCTCGTCCACCTCGATATGCATGAAGGACTCGGGCACCGCGTCCGCCGGAGCAGCCTGCGGCTCGTACAGGTCGGTCAGTTGGCCGGAGGCATCGCGCCGCACCCTTACCACCGGGTGGATCACGAGATGGACCGTCAATCCCTGGCGGTTCAGCTCGGCGGTGACCGAATCGACCAGGAAAGGCATGTCGTCGTTGACGATCTCGACCACGGTATGGCCGCTCTGCCAGCCATGTTCGTCCAGCTGCGGGTGATAGACGCGGACGCGCGCGGTTCCAGGCTTCCGCTGCGCCGCGAACTGCCAGATCGACAGGGCGGCGCTGTAGAGCTGGTCGGGGCTCGACTCGATGATGTCGTCGGGCGGCACGTTGGCATAGAACTGCCGGACGAAGCGTTCGGCCGTATCGGCTCTGTCCCTGTTGAGCCGGTCGTGAACGCGACTGACGATCTGTTCCGTAAGCTCGCCTTTGAGCTGTTCGGCCTTAAGGGCCATGCCTGCCTCCCGTAATGCAGCCTGCTTCGGCGGTTCGCCCGCTTCTGGTCAAGCCCGAGTGTAGCAGGTGAACATAGGTCCAGGGAGTAAGGTTGCGTGAAGTTTCGGCGCTACTCGATCGCCTGCCTCAAGGCCGCGGCCCCCGCCCAGGGCGCCAGCGGAAGGGCTGCGACCAGCAGCCCGCCGAGCAGAAGCAGATGGGGCCGTGCCGTGAATCCCGACAGCGAGGCGTCGATGGCGCCGGCCCCGAAGATCAGCACGGGAATGTAGAGCGGCAGGATCAGCAGCGACAGCAGGACGCCGCCGCGCCGGGCGCCCAGCGTCAGGGCGGCGCCGATGGCCCCGATCAGGCTGAGCGTCGGCGTGCCGATGGCCAGCGTCGCGATCAGCACCGGGAAGCCTTCCGGATCCATGTTCAGCAGCAGGGCCAGCAACGGAGCCGCGACGATCAGCGGCAGGCCCGTCACCAGCCAGTGCGCCAGCACCTTTGCGAAAACAACCGCCTCCAGCGGCAGGCTGGTCAGCGTCAGAAGCTCCAGGCTGCCGTCCTCGTAGTCGTTCTGGAACAGCCGCTCCAGCGACAGCAGCGACGCCAGCAAGGCCGCGACCCAGATCACCCCGGCGGCGATGCGGGCCAGGATATT
>NZ_JCACHA010000705.1:6586-11515 GCF_059503625.1 Skermanella sp. | reverse complement strand
CTGCGCCAGACCGGTCGCGATGGCGGAGGCCAGCGTGCAGCCGGTGCCGTGGGTGTGGACCGTTTCGATCCGGCGGGAGGTGAAGACTTCCTCCCCGTCGTTGGTGACCAGGATGTCGGTGACGGTCTCGCCTTCCATGTGCCCGCCCTTGATCAGGACGGCCTGCGGGCCGTAGCTGAGGATCAGGTTGGCGGCGTGGCGCATGTCGTTGATGTCGAGGATCTCCATCCCGCTCAGCACCTGGGCTTCCGGGATGTTGGGCGTCAGGACCTCGGCCAGCGGCAGCAGCCGGCGCTGGAGCGCTTGGCTGGCGTCGGGGTCGAGCAGCGAGGCTCCCCCCTTGGCGACCATGACGGGGTCGACCACCAGCGGGATGTCGGCGCCCAGCTCCTCGATCACGTCGGCAACAGTGTTGATGACGTCGGCGCTGTGGAGCATGCCTGTCTTGATCGCGTCGGCGCCGATGTCTTCCAGCACCAGCCGCATCTGCTGGGCGATGAACTCGACCGGCACCGCATGGATGCCGAACACGCCGAGCGTGTTCTGAGCAGTCAGGGCCGTGATCGCCGTCGCGGCATATCCCGTCAGTGCGGTGACAGTCTTGATGTCACCCTGGATACCGGCGCCGCCTCCGCTGTCGGAGCCGGCGACGATCAAGACCCTTCCTCTCATTCCGCCGCTTCCTGTTCCCGTGCAGCCGCCTGCTGAATGCTGTTGACGATATCCCCCACGACGGCATTAACCAAGGACTCATCGTCACCCTCGGCCATGACGCGGATGACGGGCTCGGTTCCGGACTTGCGGATCAGCAGGCGTCCGATGCCGTCAAGCCGGGCTTCGCCGTCTCGGATGGCTTCCTTGACGAGGTCGTCCTCGAGCGGAGCGCCCCCGCCGAACCGGACGTTCTTGAGCAATTGCGGCAGCGGGTCGAAGACGCGGCAGACTTCGCTGACCCGGAGCTTGCTCTCCTGAATGACCGCCAGCACCTGCAATGCAGCGACGAGTCCGTCGCCGGTCGTGCCGTAGTCGCTCAGCACGATATGGCCGGACTGCTCGCCGCCGACGTTGAAGCCGTGCTCGCGCATGTGCTCGACGACGTAGCGGTCACCGACCGGCGTCCGGACGAGGTCGAGGCCGATGCCCTTGAGGTAGCGTTCCAGTCCCAGGTTGGACATGACGGTGGCGACGACGCCGTTGCCCTTCAGCCGGCCCGTTTCGCACCACGACCGGCCGACCATGCCCATGAGCTGGTCGCCATCGACCTGCCGCCCCTTCTCGTCCACCAGGATCAGCCGGTCGGCGTCGCCGTCCAGCGCAATGCCGAGATCCGCGCCGTTGGCAAGCACCTCGCTCTGGAGCATCGCGGGAGCGGTGGCGCCACAGCCACGGTTGATGTTGATGCCGTCCGGCTTGACGCCGACCGCGACGACTTCGGCGCCCAGTTCCCACAGGACCTTGGGAGCGACCTTGTAGGCGGCGCCATGGGCGCAATCGACGACGATCTTCAGCCCGTCCAGCCGAAGGCCGCGCGGGAAGGTGTTCTTGACGAACTCGATATAGCGGCCGCTGGCGTCGTCCAGGCGGCTGGCGCGGCCAAGGGCCGCCGGCTTGACCAGACCGGTCCCGAGGGGATCGTTCAGGCGCGCCTCGATCTCGCCCTCGACCTCGTCGGACAGCTTGTAGCCGTCGGGGCCGAACAGCTTGATGCCATTGTCCTGGAACGGGTTATGCGACGCCGAAATCATGATGCCGAGATCGGCGCGCAGGCTGCGGGTCAGCATGGCGACCGCCGGGGTCGGCATCGGACCGACCAGCACCACGTCCATGCCCATGGAGATCAGCCCCGCCGTCAGCGCCGGTTCCAGCATGTAGCCGGACAGGCGCGTGTCCTTGCCGATCACGGCCAGATGCCGGTGATCGCCGCGATGGAACTGGATCGCCGTGGACATGGCGACCTTCAGCGCGGTTTCGGCGGTCATCGGCTCGATGTTGGCGGTGCCACGGATGCCGTCGGTACCAAACAGTTTTCGCGTCATGATCCCTCTCGAACAATCGCGGTGTTCTAGCGGAAAAACCGGCGACATGCCAACGATCGGCGCAAACGCATTCGATCAGGCGGCGTTTTGCCCCTCGATGGCCAGCCACAAAGCCCTGGCCTGATACGTCTCCGCGACATCGTGGACCCGGACGATCTGGGCGCCCTGCCCCAGGCTGGCCAGCGCGCCGGCCAGCGATCCGGCGAGCCGGTCCTTCGGCGGCTCCTTGCGGCTCAGCGTACCGATGAAGCCCTTGCGCGACAGGCCGATCAGGACGGGCAATCCTAAGCCGTGGAACAGCGCGGTATGGCGCAGGACGTCCAGGTTATGCGCGACCGTCTTGCCGAAGCCGATGCCCGGATCGACGCACAGGTTCTCCGGCCGGATGCCGGCCTCCAGGCAAACCGCGACCCGTTCGGCCAGATACGCGTAGACGTCGGTCGAAACGTCCAGGTAATCGGGAGCCTGCTGCATCGTGCGCGGTTCCCCCTTCATATGCATCAACACGACCGGAGCCGCCGACCGGACCGCGACGCCGAGGCTTTCCGGATCGCCGGTCAGGGCGGTGACGTCGTTGATGATGTCCGCCCCCGCCTCCAGCGCCGCCGCCATGACGGCGGCGTGGCGGGTGTCGATCGACACCTTGGCGCCTGTTCCGGCGAAATGACGCACGACGGGGACGACGCGCCTGATTTCCTCCTCCGGCGATACCGGATCGGCGCCGGGGCGGGTCGACTCACCACCGACGTCCAGGATATCGGCCCCGGCATCCAGCAGCGCCGTGCCCTGGGCGATGGCATTGGCGTGGTCGAGGAAGTCGCCGCCGTCGCTGAAGCTGTCGGGGGTGACGTTGACGATTCCCATGATCGCCGGTTTGTCGAGGACAAGGCCGGCGAAGGGCTGCCGAGGGCGCGACAGGGCGCCGAGCCACCGTGCCGCCGGTTCCCATCCCGCGATTTCGGCCAGAGGACCGGACGCGCGGGCGATCCGCCCGTCTCCATGCCTGACGATCACCTCGACCAGCGCGAAGGCGAGCGGACCGCCGGCCAGCCAGCGGGCGATACCCGCTTCGACAGCAGCCGCCGCCGTCGCGTGTCCCAGGATGCCCAGCGGGCGGATGAAGACCGCGCCGCCATCCCGCTCTGCCGACAAGCAAAAGCCCCGGAGTGATCCGGGGCTCGTTGCCGGCTCCATATCGTTTGGAGCCATTAGTCTTCAGTCCTTACGTACCCGGCTGGGGTTCCGGTTCGAGACCGCCGGAGTCCTTGCTGCCGCTGGTCGGGACCGACGCACGGCGTCCCGGAGTCGGCTGCTTGGGCGGCGGCGGAGTGTCCTGCTTGTCGGTTCGGATGATCGCCTCGCCGCGCAGCAGGGCGTTGATCTCCTCGCCCGACAGGGTTTCGTACTCCAGCAGCCCCTTACCCAGGGTGTGGAGCTGGTCGAGGTTCTCGGTCAGCACCTTGCGGGCGGTCGTATATGCGTCGTCGACGATCCGGCGGACTTCGGCGTCGACCTGGGCGGCGGTCGCGTCGGACATGTTCTTGTGCTGGGTAACCGAGTGGCCCAGGAAGACCTCCTGACTCGGCTCGCCGTAGAGCAGCGGCCCCAGCTTCTCGCTCATGCCCCACTCGGTCACCATCCGGCGCGAGATGTCGGTCGCCATCTTGATGTCCGACGACGCGCCCGTAGTGACACGGTCGATGCCGAAAATGATCTCCTCGGCGACGCGGCCACCCATGGCGACTGCAAGGTCGGCTTCCAGCTTGGCGCGGCTGAGGGAGATACGGTCGCCTTCCGGCAGACGCATCACCATGCCGAGCGCACGGCCGCGCGGGATGATGGTGGCCTTGTGGACGGGATCGCTGTCCTTCATGTGGATCGCGACGATGGCGTGGCCGCCCTCGTGGTAGGCCGTCAGCTTCTTCTCGTCCTCGGTCATGACCATGGAGCGGCGCTCCGCACCCATCATGACCTTGTCCTTGGCGTTCTCGAACTCGGCCATGCCGACGACGCGCTTGCCGGCACGGGCGGCCAGCAGAGCCGCTTCGTTGACGAGGTTCGCCAGATCGGCGCCCGAGAAACCGGGAGTGCCGCGGGCGATGATGCGGGCTTCGACGTCCGGAGCCAGCGGCACCTTCCGCATATGGACCTTGAGGATCTTCTCGCGGCCGAGCACGTCGGGGTTCGGCACGACGACCTGACGGTCGAAACGGCCGGGACGCAGCAGGGCCGGGTCGAGCACATCCGGACGGTTGGTCGCGGCGATCAGGATGACACCCTCGTTCGCCTCGAAGCCGTCCATCTCGACCAGCAGCTGGTTGAGGGTCTGCTCGCGTTCGTCGTTGCCGCCGCCGAGACCGGCGCCGCGATGACGGCCGACCGCGTCGATTTCGTCGATGAAGATGATGCAGGGGGCGTTCTTCTTGCCCTGCTCGAACATGTCGCGGACACGGCTGGCGCCGACGCCGACGAACATCTCGACGAAGTCGGAGCCGGAGATGGTGAAGAAGGGAACGTTGGCCTCACCCGCGACGGCACGGGCCGTCAGGGTCTTACCGGTACCGGGAGGACCGACCAGCAGCACGCCCTTGGGGATCTTGCCGCCCAGGCGCTGGAACTTCTGCGGGTCCTTCAGGAACTCGACGATCTCCTCGAGTTCCTGCTTCGCCTCGTCGATGCCGGCAACGTCATCGAACGTCACTCTTCCGACCTTTTCGGTCAGCAGGCGCGCCCGCGATTTGCCGAAGCCCATCGCCTTGCCGCCGCCCGACTGCATCTGGCGCATGAAGAATATCCACACGCCGATCAGGAGGAGCATCGGGAACCAGGACAGCAGCACACTGAACAACGACGGCACATTGCTGTCGTCGGGCATGGCGCTGATCCGGACGCC
>NZ_JCACHA010000705.1:0-6576 GCF_059503625.1 Skermanella sp. | reverse complement strand
GATCGGCCAAACGATCGACCACATTGGCATCAGGCGGGGAATAGGTGCTGAACGAGCGGCCATCAGTGAAGTGGCCGCTGATTTGATTGCCCTTGATCGTCACATCCGCGACCTGGCCCCGTTCGACCTCGTTCAGGAAGTCGCTAAACGGCACGCTTGCCTGCGGACTACGGGTAGAGGAACTCTGGAACAGATTGAAAAGGGCTACCAGCAGCAGCCCGATGATGATCCAGAGAGCCAGGTTTTTACCGAAATTGTTCACGGTTCACGCCTTTCGTCGGACAACCTCGGCGTCAATGAACACACGCCGGGCGCCAGCCCTCGCCACTTGATCCCCGATACTTGGGAAGTCCATCAGATTAGATAATGCCGCCCTCACTTTAAACAACTACGAATGCGAAGGCCGCAAAAGGTTCCTGCGGCCTGAACAGGGCGACAGCACGATCCGGACGGGGCTCTCCCTCCGGGCGCTTGAAATGATTAGCAAATTCGAACTGCGGAAGAAACACCCCGCCATCGTCGCAAACGATAGTGGGAAGCGTCTGCCGGACCGGCGCCGGCATCCGCCCGAGCGCCGGGTCCATGGCTTCGCGGTGAAGCCCCAGGCGAGCGACCCGTGCCGCGCCGGGAAGCAGCGATTTCACCTGGAACCGGCCATCCCAGACGATCGTCGCGCCGGGTGGAAGTTCGGCCTGCTCATCGGCGGCGTCCGGTTCGCGGGCGATCAGCAGGCGCCCGTCGCGGTAGGGCAGGATGCGGCACCCGCCGAGGGTGCGCCCCCGCCCGGCGCTGCCGTCGCGCACCGTGCAATACAGGCGCTCGACCGCCTCCAGCTTGGGGCGGTAGCGGGAACCGCCGATGGCGGCGAGGCAGCGGGACAGCAGACGGAGAGCGGTTTCCTCCTCGGCATCGCGCAGAAGGTCCGGCCTCAGCAGGATGCAGCCTTCCGGCCATAGGTCCACCGCCTGGGCAGCCAGCCGCGCCGCGGCTGCGTCGAGAGCGGATCGCGCGCGGCCGAGCCGGCGGGCGGTATCGGCGGCCCGCTCCGGGCTCCACCCTTCCCCCGACAGGATATCGGCCACACCGCGCAGCCGAACCCGTGCATAGGCTGGCGACTGGTTGGAGGGGTCTTCGATCCAGAGCTGGTCCTGACCGGTCAGGAAGGTCCTCAGACGTTCCCGTCCGACCGGCAACAGGGGGCGCAGGAACCTGACGGAGCCGGTCTCCCTCACGGCGGCCATGCCGCCGAGGCCGTCGACGCCGCTGCCATGGGCGAAGCGGAGCAGCACCGTTTCCGCCTGATCCTCCCGGTGATGCGCGAGCGCCAGATGAAGAATGCCCTCGGCATGACAGCGCTCGGTCAAGAGGCGATATCGCGCATCCCGGGCCGCCGACTGTAGGCCGGATACCGGTTTGGCGCCTTCCCACCGCAGAACGTCATGGGAGATACCATACGATTTCAGCCATGAACCGACCTGGGTCGCTTCATCTGCGGCGTTTTGGCGCAACCCATGATCGACGGTAAGTGCGAGGAGAGACCCGTTCCGGCTGTCGGTCCAGGCTTTCAGGAGCAGGCAAAGCGCCATGCTGTCGGCGCCGCCCGAGACGCCGACCGCGACTCGGGGCGCCGGCTCGAACGGTCCAAGGCGGTCCATCAGATGGGTGAATTCAGCGATCAACGTGACGCCGGTCTCCCCTCACCCTCAGCCCTCACGAGCAGTTCAGCCGCCCCCGCTCCTGGTCCGCGCGGCGCTTGATGGCCGCCGAGGCGTCGGGAAACTTGCTGCCCAGTTCGGCGAAGGACAGGCAGGCCTCCTTCTTCTGGTTCAACTGCCCCAGCGACATGCCGAGCTTCAGCAGGTTGTCCGCCGCCTTGGAGCTTTTCGGAAACTTCTGATAGCCCTCGGCGAAGGCGGCAGCGGCGTCGCCGTACTTGCCGCGTACGTAGTAGGTCTCGCCCAGCCAGTAATGCGCGTTGCTGGTCAGCGAGTTGTCCGGATGGCTCTTGATGAACGATCCCAGCGCCACTTCGGCATTGGCGTAATCCGCAGCCCGCAGCAAGCCGAAGGCGTAATCGTACTGCTCCTGTGCCGAACCGGCAGGCAGCTTAGCCGCCGCCGTCGCCTGCTGCTGCGCCGGCTGGGCCGGAGCCTTGGGCGGAGCGGCAGCGGCCGTCTCGTTCCTGCCCTTCGCCGGAGGAGCGGACTGGTTTTCGGTCGCGGGGGCCGGCGCCGCGTTCAGCTTGCTCTCCAGCTCGCTCAGCCGGTATTCCAGGTCGGAGGAGAGCTTGTCCAGCCGCTCCCGCGCCTGGGAAATGCCGAAGACCGTTTCCTCGTACTTGCCGGTCAGCGTCTGCAACTCGCCTTCGAGGCGCGACAGCCTGACTTCGAAATCGGCTGCGAGGGAACTGGGTACGCCGCCGGACGCGCCGGAGCCGCCCTGCGGAACCGGACCGCCCCGGAAGACCTGCCGGTTCAGCGTCTGGATATCGTTTTCCAGCCGGTTCAGCCGGCCTTGCAGGTTGACGTCGGCCTGGGCCGCCGCCGGGCCGCTCCAAAGCATCGTTCCGGCGAGCAGCGCCATGCCGGCGAACGCGGCATACCTGCCGGGCAACCCTTCACTCCGCGCACCTGACGCTCGACGCATCGACATCACCGCCATAGCTGGACCTTTTGACCCTGTCATAAATCTCGCCGTATCAGAAACCATCGGCAAAAATAAGGCGCCACACCCTGCAACTCCTTTACGGATCCGCGTGGTGTGGCGCCCTATTTACGTCAGCGAACTATAAGCCGCCATCGCCCTCGTCTGCCGCGTGGGCCGACTTAGTTGACGACGGTCACGCCACGACGGTTCTGTGCCCAGGATGCCTCGTTCGAACCGAGGACAGCCGGACGCTCCTTGCCATAGCTGATGGTGGCGACGCGGTTTGCGTCGACGCCCTTGGCCAGGAGGTAGTTCTTGACGGAGTTGGCGCGACGCTCGGCCAGCGCGAGGTTGTACTCACGCGTGCCGCGCTCGTCGGCGTGACCTTCGACGGTCACGGTGACGCGCGGATACTGGGTCAACCACGAAGCCTGGCGGTCCAGGGTTGCCCGGGCCTCCGGCGACAGGTCGAACTTATCGAAACCGAAGAACACGCGGTCGCCGACGTTGACGACCAGATCTTCCTGCGAACCCGGAGCCGGACCAGTCCGGACGGGCGCCGCACCAGCGGTAGCCCCACCGCCAGCGCCGGCCGAGCCGTCACTTTGCGGAGTGGATTCGCACGCGGCGACCAGCACAACCGCAGCCAACAGGCTCAGAACCTTCAAACGCATCTCAAAACCCCCTACAGCGACACACGATATAAAATACGGAAGAGCGAACGGGCCGACGCTAAACTACACCCAGTCCACCGAAACCCAGTCCACCGAAAGTTTCCGAACTCCCGACTGTCTAACCTTAGCGTCGATCGTGCAGTGCGAAAATAAATGGTTACCGCTAAGGAATCAAGGGCGACCAAGCGGGATCGGATGCGTCCAACGGTGTGACAACTTCGCGCTCATTGAAACCAGTGAGATCAATGCTGTGCAAACGCGCGATTCTGCTGCGATTTCCCTCCCCGCTGGGGCGTTCGCCGAAGAACATCAGGACGCGGCCATTCGGCGCCCAAGTAGGCCCTTCCACGTGAAATGCCTCGCTCAGGGTGCGTTCACCGGTGCCGTCGGGCCGAATCACTCCTATCGAGAAGCGGCCTCCGCTGATCTTGGTATAGGCGATCAGATCGCCACGCGGCGACCATACCGGGCTTGCATAGCGGCCCTGCCCAAACGTGATCCGCGTCGGATTTCCGCCATTTGCGTCCATGACATAGAGCTGCTGGGTGCCGCCACGGTCCGACTCGAACACGATCCGCTGCCCGTCGGGCGAGTATGACGGCGAGGTGTCGATGGCCGGGCTGTTGGTCAGCTGCTCGACCCGGCGGGTTCGCAGGTCCATCGTATAGATGTCGGTGTTGCCGCCCGTCGCCAGGCTCATGATGACCTTGTTGCCGTCCGGCGAGAAGCGCGGGGCGAAAGTCATGCCGGGGAAGTCGCCTAGTACTTCCTGACGGCCGGTATCGATATTGAAGAGATAGACGCGCGGCTTATTGTTAAAATACGACAGATAGGTGATTTCCGGCGCCGAGGGCGAGAAGCGGGGCGTCAGCACCAGCGTCCTGCCGTCGGTCAGGAATCGATGGTTCTCGCCGTCCTGGTCCATGATCGCCAGCCGCTTGATCCGCTTGTCGGCCGGACCGTTCTCCGAGATGTAGACGATGCGGGTATCGAAGTACCCTTCCTCGCCCGTGATCCGCTTGTAGATCGCGTCGGAGATGATGTGGGCGACCCGCCGCCAGTTCTCAGGCACCGTGAAATAGGCGAGGCCGGTCATCTGTTGCTCGGCGATCACATCCCACAGGCGGAATTCCACCCGCAGGCGCCCATCGGGCTGCGCCTGGACCGTTCCGCTGACCATCGCCTGGGCGTTGATGACCTTGAGGTCCGCGAATCGGGGCTGGTTGTGCAGGGAAGCCGGATCCTGGATCAGCGCCTTGGGATCGAGCGGACGGAAGAGGCCGGACCGCTCGAGGTTGGCCGACACCACCTGCGCGATGTCGCGGCCGACCTGATTCTCCTGGCCGCCCTGCCCATAGAAGGTGGAGATCGCGATCGGCATCGGCTCGACCCGGCCGCGGGTGATGTCCAGCCGCAGCTCGGCACGGGCGCCGGTAATCCCGGCGAGAGTGACGATCAATACGGCCAGCGCCAGACGGCGGGCAAGCAGGATCAGGTGGAACGGGTATGCAATCATGATCGAGTCATGCCTTGTTCATCATCGTTGTTTCCGAGAGCGGCCACCCTCGGGATGCGCCTTTTCAAAGGCACAAGAGGGCACCGCGATCGTGGCAGCATCAAGACGGGCCGCCGCCCTGCGTCCTCAGCCGCGCAGCATGTCGCGCGGGCTGAAGACGAAGACGGCGTCCTTCCAGAATTCGTAGCCGTCCGGAGGAAGCGGCAGGGTCTTGCATCGCGGGTTCATGACGGCACGCTGCGCCGACTCCGCGACGGTGCGGAACGTCCGGTCCCGAGCCATACGCGCCTTGTCGATGACCTCGGCGCGCATCACCTGCCCGTCCCTGCCGATCTCCAGCCGGATTTCGACAGTGATGTCATGGATGCCTGCCAAGCCCGGATCGACGTTCCAGCAAGCCTCGACCGTCTTGCGCACGGCGTCTTCCTGGCTGGAAGTCAGCTTGTCCGCCAGTTTCGGGGCCGAATTGGATGCAGGCTGCGACGACGACGCCTGCTGCTGACGCTGAGGCTGGGAAGAGGTGGACGGCGAAGACGGCGCTGCCGAGGGCTCCGATTTCGACTGCTTCTGAAGGTTCTTCAGGACGTTGGCGAAATCGCTGCTGGTATCCGGCTGCTTCTTTTCCGTTTCCGGCTTCTTCGGCTCCTGCTTCGGCGGTTCGGGCTTCTTGGCTTCCTGCTTCGGAGATTCGGGCTTTGGCGGCTCAGGCTTCTTTACCTCCTGCTTGGGAGGCTCGGGCTTGGGCGGCTCAGGCTTCTTCACTTCCTTCGGCTCGGGCTTGGGAGGCTCGGGCTTCGGAGGTTCCGGTTTCGGAGGTTCCGGCTTAGGCGCAGGTTCCGGTTTGGGTGCAGGTTCCGGCTTCGGGGCCTCCTGCTTCGGCGGCTCCGGCTTCGGAGGTTCGGGCTTGCGCGGCTCCGGTTCCGGCGCCTTGGGAGGCGGCGGTGTCGGTGCCGGCGGGGGAGGAGTCGGCCGGGGCGGCGGAGGCGGTTCCGGCTGGCGCTGCGGCGGCGCCGCTTCGCGCGGGGCCGGCGGAGGCTCGGCGACCTTCGGCGGTTCGGGCGGGCGCGGCGGAACCGGGACCGGCTGCGGCGGGTCGGCCTGGGCCATCTGCTGCGGCGGCTCCGGTACCGGATCCGGCGCCGGCTTCTGTTGCGGCGGCCGGGGCGGCGCGGGAGGAGTTTTGTCTACCTGGGGTCCCGCCAGTTCGCCGGCATCGACAATTTCGATCGGGATCGTATCCTGGATCTCGATAGGCTTCTGCATCAACGGCAGGCCCAGGACGGCGATCAGGATCGCCGCCACGTGGACCACCGCCGAGAAGAGGATGCCGTTGCGCATGCTTTTATCGTGCCGCGGCTTTGGGTTGCGGCAGCTCTGCGACCAGTCCGACCTTGGTGAACCCGCCGGCGCTGATCGTGCCCATGACCTGAAGCATGGTGCCGTACTGGATCTTGGCGTCGCCGCGCACCAGCACGCGGGCCTCGGGGTTGTTCTCGGTGATCGCGCGCAGCAAGGGCACCAGATTGTCCAGTTCCACCTGGGTTTCCTGGACGTAGATGCGGTTCTGCGTATCGATCGAGATGAACAGCGGCTTGTTGTCGGCCGGCAGGGACGGCGCCGCCGTCTTGGGCAGATCGACCGGCACGCCGACCGTCATAAGCGGCGCCGACACCATGAAGACGATCAGGAGCACCAGCATCACGTCGACGAAGGGCGTGACGTTGATCTCCGATAGCTGGC